>JAKBCM010000100.1 GCA_021807845.1 Pseudomonadota bacterium | reverse complement strand
TCCGATCTTTTAGCGATGTTAGCAAGCCCTGAAGCACCCTCAGCATGTCCCATATTTGACTTTAATGCACCTAAAGTTAGAGAAGCTCTATCACCAAAAAAGGACTTGATCCCCGCAATTTCCTCTGTGTCTCCGGCGATGGTTCCCGTGCCATGACACTCGATATGGCTTATCTCATCAGGATTGACCTTAGCAATTTTGGTTAATTCCTGATAAAGAGCCACTTGTTTGTCTCTATTTGGAAAAGAAATCCCCTTTTCATGATATCCGCAAGTATTGATATGAGATCCCAATATTTTGGCATGAGGAACAAAACGCAGCAGAGAGGGATTTGTCGTTAGAAATAACATCACAATCCCTTCGGCACGCGTATATCCATTGGCATCCCTATCAAAGGTTTTACACAATCCGTCAGGAGAAAGCATTTGTAATTTATTGAAAGCCAAGGTAACAGCAGAATGAAGGATAATAGAGCCACCACCTACGAATGCACTACTACACTTTCCTTGTTGTAAATCAGTGATAGCATAGTGCAAAGCCGTAAGTGAGCTCGCACAAGCAGTATCGATATTTAAAGAAGGTCCATTGAGATCATAAAAATAAGATAGGCGATTAGCCATCATATTGGCAGCACAACCTGAGTTCTCATATCCTGTGATTTCCTGACTATCTCCGGTCATGAAGAATCGATGCAAGTCCGTAAAGCACGTCCCTGTGTAGACTCCGGTATTTGAACCTTTGATATCTTCAGGAAAGATACCCGCATCGATTAATGCCTCAAAAGAAGTCTCAAGAAATAATCGCAGTTGAGGATCAAGTTTTTCAGCTTGTTTGCCATGCACACCAAAGAAAATGGAGTCGAAGTAATCAAGTGATTGTTTTAACTTGCCAAAAAAAGGAGGCGTATGGTTATATCCTGGGAGCCAACGTCTTTCATCTTTCGTGACCATATTGATTTTATCACGAAGATTTTCATGGAATTCTAGCGAATGATTAGACTCAGGTAAGCGCAATGAGTATCCAACAATCCATATATCATTATTTTTTGTTCGCATAACAACCCATATATACAAAGCTAAATGTCAATTGATTATGTTTTCATGTTTTCATACTGTACAAAGTTTTTTCTCATAAACTCGATACGTTTTATAATGCGATGCATTGACTAATTTAAGACCTTCTTGCATGGCTTCATTGTCTTCCAAAATCCATGAAAACTCTGCTTTTAAGCACTTTGAGTTCATTGCTTTTTGCAAATACTCATAATATAAGATACCGCCTATGGGTAGATGTTGATATTTTTTTAAGACACCAAGCAATGGGATTCGACCTTGAGTCATTGATTTTTTTATTTTAATGTGCCAGATCAACTTAAAAAAGTTAAACGGCAACAAACGGCCATTACGCATCGTATGTAACACCTGATTCAAGTCAGGAAGACCTACTGAAAAACCACATGGTTCTCCATCTATTTCCGCAAAGTAGATGAACTCTGGCATAATGATCATTTTTAATTCAGAAGCCAAATAATTGACCTCATCTAAATCAAGTGGCAAATACCCCCAATTTTCCTTCCAAGCATCATTGTAAATATGTGCAATCAATCGCATTTCTTCATTAAATTTTGCCATATTGATGGGGCGTATGGTGATGCGATGCTTGTTTTGCATTCGTTTCAGAATATTCACTTTTTTTTCATCGATACCCGCATCAGATAGATGAACCATCCAAGCCTGTAAATCTTTAATTTTTTCATACCCTTGATGGTCGATTAACGCAGGGTAGTAGTCAGGATTTTGAGGCATCATCAAAAATGGCTTCGTATCAAACGCCGAAATTTGCAAGCCACATTCATAATTGACCGATGGATTCATAGGACCACGTAATACATTCATGCCATAAGACATTGCCCACACTTCAACTTGCTTAAAAAGAGCCGAGACAATCTCATCTGAATTTTGGGCTTCAAAAAATCCCCAAAAAGCAAGATTTTGTCCATAATATTCATTATGCAAATGATTAATGATTCCGGCAATTCGACCTACGGGCTTTTGATTATCATAGGCCACCCATTGACTCAACAGCGCTTGTTTATAAAAAGGATTTTTCTTATTTAAAATGCGTTTTACTGTGGCACGAAGAGGCGGTACCCAAATAGGATCATCTTTATGTAGCAGAAAAGGGAGTTCATAAAAGTCCCGAAAATGCGTGCGCTTTTCGCATTTGACCACCTCTACTGACATGAAATCCTCCCAACCTCTTTATGATACAAAGCGACGTAAAGCCAGAATTGCATTTAACCCACCGAATGCAAATGAGGAACATAATGCATAATCAACCTCAAAATCAAGCGCATGCTTTATCACCAGAGGAAGAGCACACTCTGGATCTTGCTCTACAAAATTGATTGTTGGTGGAATCCTTTGATGTTTGATAGCCAAGACGGTGGCAATTGTTTCAAGCGCACCAGTTGCGCCTAGTAAATGTCCATGAGCTGATTTTGTTGAGCTAACCCGCAATTGTTTTTCTCTATTTGAAAATACGTTATGTATGGTTTGTGCTTCAATCTTATCATTCACGATGGTACCCGTACCATGTGCATTGATGTAATGTATGGCTTCAGGTGTAATATTGGCATCACGTAAGCAGGCTTCTATCGCTATAGTTTGTCCTTTAGAGGCAGGATCAGTCAGATGCGTTGCATCCGCAGACATCCCAAATCCAACCATCTCCGCATAAATAGGCGCATCGCGACGCTTTGCCGAAGATAATGATTCTAAGACCAACATCGCTCCACCCTCACCCAAAATCATTCCTTTGCGATTTTTTGAAAAAGGGCTGCACGTATCCGGTGAAACAACACGCAAGCTTTCCCAAGCACGAAGATGTCCCATACTAAAAGGAGCTTCGCTCCCGCCAGTAATCGCACGTTTCACAATCCCTTGACGAATCAACCAAAAAGCGTGCCCAATGGCATGAGTAGAAGATGAACAGGCTGTTGAAATGGTATAGGCAGGGCCTTGAATACCATAGGTTGTTGCAATATGACTCGCTCCTGCATTCGCCATTGAATTTGGAATTGTATTAGGGTTACTTCGTTTATTGTTTTGATGGTATAGGCGGTAATACCCTTGATCTTCTGTATGTTTCCCACCCAAACAAGAACCTGTGATAACAGCTGTTTCTGCATTGGCTAATTCTGATTTGTCTAATTCTGAATGCGCTACAGCTTCTCTGGCTGCAATCAATGCAAATTGAGCGAATCTATCTAGCCAATTGAGCTCCTTCGAATCAAAATAATCTTCACCAGTGTATTGCTTGACTTCAGCGCCAGACTTAAAGCGCATGTCACTACAATCAATTTGTTCAATCGGGGCGATGCCAGATTGGCCTTTTGACAATGCTGTCCAAAAATCATGTTGATGATGTCCTAGTGCATTGATACAGCCTACACCTGTGACGACGACCCGCTCAAAATTCATGCTGTGGTCACACTGGATTCTTGTTTTTCTTTCATTAGTGTTTCAATACCTTTTACAATATCTCCTATGGTCTTGAGCTCTCTCGCTTCATCAGGAAAACTTAGGTCAAATTCATCTTCAAGCTCAAATAAAACACTCACTTGATCCAGAGAGTCTTGACATATTTCTTCGATCAAATGTTCAAGTTTTATATCATTAGGAGAAATTTTTTGGGTTTTCGCGATGGTATTGATGACACGACGTTCTATTGTTGATTGACTCATAATAATCCCTATTCAGCTATTTTCACGCGATTTTCATATAAGCTCAAAGCTGTAAATACTGTGGCTTGAATTGTAATTCTTTTCTAGGCTTAAGGGCAATAAAACCGCTCGATTAAATTTTTATTTATTGGTATAAGCCTCAAAACGATTGAGTATCGCATTGATAGGCCTTGTTGGTAAAACTCTTGCCAATCTCATGAGAACACTTAACTGCCACGGAAATGCAATATAGGGCTTATTTTTTAACAATCCCTTTTGAATCACTTCTGCTGCCTTTTCGCTTGAGATGAGAAAAGGTTTAGGCCCTGTTAAGGAATCTGACATATCCGTTTTTACATACCCTGGACAAATCACATTGACCTTCACTTCATAGCGAGACAACCAAGCTCGTAAAGATTCCCCATAAACAAGAACAGCGGCCTTACTTGCACAATAACTAGGCGATTGTGGTAAGCCCCGAAAGCCTGCCAAAGAACTGACTAGTGCAATTTGTCCATGTCTCCTGGTGATCATTCTATCAATCAGTGGATGAATGGTGTTTAACATCCCTTGTAAGTTGATCCCAAATGTTTGCTCTATTTTTTCAGATGTTTCTGGTTGCCAATCACTTTGTAAGGTTGAAGATACGCCAGCATTTGCAATCACCAGATCAATGGGCAGCTTACCATCAATCTCTAACAAACATTTCGATAAAGATTGCGCATCTCTAACATCCACAGACTCACATATAACATGAGCCCCTCGAAGTCTACAGATCTCTTGAACTTGGAGAAGTTTCTCCTGATTCGTTGCTATTAAAATTAAATTCACGTCAGGCGCTGCAAAGGTATATGCCAAATCACGCCCAATACCACGACTCGCCCCGGTAATAATGATTGTTTTATATCGCACGATAGTCCTTCACATGACTATTCAAACGCTTTTTGCCATGATAAATCGTTGCAACAATGGTTTGAACAATAGTAATGACCGACAGTACAATCAAAAGTACCAACAAATATCCAGCAATCGTCGGACTATACAAGGATGCAACAAGGATAGACATCATCATCACATACATTTCACCTCGATTCATCAAACGCCAAATGAGGGTTTCATCATCATCTTCTACCGCTCCTCTATGATTGGCATAGGCCACATTAAATGAGGGTAAAATAACCACAAAAGATGCAACGGCGATCCATTGGCCTATACTTAACAAAACAGTATTGATATGAATAAAGTAATAAGAAAAAAGAACAGCTTAATC
>JAKBCM010000099.1 GCA_021807845.1 Pseudomonadota bacterium | reverse complement strand
CGATCGCACCAATGGACCAGAAGCTACTTCGTAAAACCCTTTTTTAAGACCGATGTCACGTAAGCGCTCGAAGGTTTCTGGTGTGACAAAACGTTCTATAGGCAAATGATTTTTCGTAGGCTGCAGGTACTGGCCTAGTGTCAAAATATCTACTTGATGGTCACGCAAATCATCCATGGTTTTGATGATCTCTTCATCGGTTTCGCCCAAACCCAGCATGAGGCTTGTTTTTGTGAAAAGATCCGGGCGATATTTTTTTGCAAATTGAAGGACTTTTAAGGTTTGCTGGTAACCTGCACGATTATCTCTGACTGGATGAGTTAAACGCTCAACGGTTTCAATATTTTGTGCAAACACATCCACGCCACTATCCAATAAAAGAGCCACATCTTTTTCACTCCCTTGAAAATCAGGGGTTAATGCTTCTATCTTCGTTTTTGGACACAGATCTTTGATGGCAGATATGGCCTCAGCGTAATGTTTTGCGCCCCCATCAGGAAGATCATCACGATTCACAGAAGTGAGCACCACATAGTCGAGATTCATCAAGGCCACTGTTTTAGCCGTATTTTTGGGCTCATCAGGATCTAACCATCCCCGCGGGTTCCCAGTATCGACCGCACAAAAACGACAAGCACGCGTACAAACAGCCCCCATCAACATAATGGTAGCCGTTCCATGCGACCAACACTCGGCAATATTGGGGCACTTCGCTTCCTCGCAAACGGTTGCAAGACGATGCGATTTCACTTGTTCTTTAACATAGTGATATTCAGGCGTGGTATGGTTAACCATTCTTAACCATTTGGGTTTGGCTAGTCGTTGATGAGGCTCTTCTGTGGACTTGACCCCATCTTTAATCGCAACAATACCTTGTGGGGTTTTATATTTTTGCCCACTTTCAATGACGACTGGGATTTCTGACAACTTAGACATAACGCTACCTATGTTTGTTGGTTAGATATCAAGGAGACCGACTGAGTCGTCTCCCTATAACCAGAGAAAGAATAAGAACCGCAGCAGAGACAAAAACATTTGCCAACCATTTGGGATAAATAATCAATAAGAGCCCTATGGTTAATAGAATCGCATATCCCGCAATTTGCAACATTCTCTGACACGCTATCACCCGCTTGAAACGCTTGCTCCATAAAAATAGAAGTAACACAATTACTAACGGTAAGAGATAGAACAATTGATAAAGAATAATATAAGTCTCTTTTAAGACAGATGAAAAGGTTTGCTCTTCCATCCATTGCTCATAAATCAATGCCATATTAAACGTGCAAGTCTGTTGCGCAGTTTGTACGGCAATCACCGTGAAACAAACAATAGGAATCATCAAAAATCCATTCGTGAAGGTTGCCGATGACTGCTTTTCACGATAGGTATTCACTGTCGCCAGTAACAACAATACTCCCACTGCAATTTCAAACCATTTTAGATTCGATAGGAGTTGATAATACAAATCTGTATGGGTTTGCTGCATATAGTGGACGAAACCTAAGGAAATCAAAAAGACAATCGCTGCTTTCAGCTGAAACTGAGTCTGTTTGGGATAAGCCCATAAAAAAGAAAGAAACGCGGCAAAACAAAATAAGGAACAAGAAGAAAGTCCATCCATTAACGCTGAAAAAAGCAACAATAAAATAGGCGTCTGAACTAAACTCGCATCGATGCGGTATTGACTTGCATTCCCCCACTTTTGTAACACCTTAATGGTTTCTGGAGTTAAACTCCCTTGTTCAATAATCTTTTGATGACAATAAGTCAAAGCATGACGCAATACATTGCCAGTGGTATTTGCTTCACCATAACCACTCCATCTTGAGCCACAAAAAAACATGGCAGGAACCGCAAAATCATTGATATGCTCGGCATGCAAGCGTTCATAAAATTTTTTTAAGGCAGCTTTATCTTGATTGATCACATACTTATGTATCGTCAGCCACGGCATCATTTTTTCTGCCTGTTGAAAAAATGCATCTGCTTTTTGGCAGTGTGGGCAAGTAGAAGTGAGAAACAATTCCATCGTAATGTTGACTGACTGGTTTGGCCCTTTGGTATACCATTCATTGGAGGGTGAATGAGCAAACACGTGCGTTAAAAACAACCCACACAACACACTAAAAAAAATCCTCATCTGAAATCCCATCCCTACACTCGTTGTAGTTTCTCCACTCGCGCTAGACGCTCACGATGGATGAGGTATAAATTGCGAGAATAGATCAAAATACCCGTGGATTGACCTAAGATAAACACTGGATCTCGCTTGTAGATGGAATAAAGTAATAAAGTAACACCACCCAGCAAACTCAAATACCAAAATGCTACAGGAATAATACTCCTCTTCTCTTTTTCACTCACCAACCATTGCACAATAAAGCGCGCTGAAAAGATCCCCTGGCCTAATAAGCCAATGCTTAGCCAAACATAATCAAGATTCATGTTGATATATCTCCGGATCACAAGGACGTTTGATGAGCCAACGCACACCAATCAAATCATGGATCCCTACAAATAAACGATTCATCACTCCATATTTTGAAGTGCCATGCAAACGTGGTCGATGATTCACTGGTACATTCACCAGTTTAAATCCAGCACGCTTAAACAATGCAGGTAAAAACCGATGCAAATGATTAAAATGGGGTAACGCTAGAAATGCATCTCGTGGGAATATTTTTAAACTACACCCAGTATCAGGGCAATCATCTTGAAGCAACCAGCGTCGAACACCATTGCCAACTCTTGAAGATAACTTACGCATTTGATTATCATCACGTTTTTTGCGATTTCCTAACACAACGGTTGAAAAATCATGAAGTTGGTTGACCAAGGATGGAATATCCGCAGGATCATTTTGACCATCACCATCTAAGGTTACTAGAATAGGATGTCGTGCTACTTTTGCCCCAGAGATCAAAGCCGCACTTTGACCAAAATTATTTTTATGACAAACAATCCGTAAATTCGCATGTGATTTACTTAATGTCATCAACCGAGACGCGGTATTATCCGTACTACCATCATCAACAAAAATAACTTCGAACTGATAAGGCTGGTCTGATAAAGTGCTCATAATCTCGTGATATAAAGATTCAACATTATCTTCTTCATTGTAAACTGGAATAATAATCGATAAATCGATGTCAAAAATCATGCCTTTGCACCTACTTCGGCCAAGTGATGGATCATTATATCGCATTTCGGCATCAAGGTGCCAATTTCAACCCCTATAAAGCATTCACCAACCATTTTTCCCGCCTCAACCACCAGGTTAAAAAACCGACTTCTAATAAAGCAATATAACTGGCCATCAAGAGATCACTCACATAATGGTGTGTTAATAAAACTCGCGTTGATGTAAGAAGCAAACCTGAGAAAATAAACGCATACCAATACCTTGGAAATAACACACTCAAACCAAAGACAAACCCCATCACCGTTGTGGTATGACCAGAAGGAAAAGACCAATAAGGGGCTTTCAATTTAAACCAGTAGAACCCAAATAAGTGATCAGGACCAAACAATAAATCAGGCCTAGCACGTCCTAAGAACACTTTAAAAATCAAACAAGTAATGCTTGGCAAAACGGCCGATAGCCACAAAAACCAAGCTTGCTCCTCACATTTTCTATTGGGTCGATAGTACCGAAAAAATAACGCAAGTAAGAAAAGCCCAATTAGATAAATGCCACCTAATCCAAGCTTGGTAAATAAATTCAAAAAAGGAAGATGCGTTCTCAGATCAAGTTCGCGAAGATAAAATGCTGTGGGTTTATCCACATACAAATAAGTCACTATAATCAATGCCATAGAGACCATAATTAACCAAGGTTTGATCATTAAGGCAAATAGCCGCTCAAAAGATGTCATGTTGATACCCCTCTTTGCTTGGATCGGCCAAAATAAGCTCTATCCATCGTCCAGAACTATAGTTAAACCCATCAATAGTAGCGATTACACTGAAATGATCAAGATCATATTTCATCTGTTTTTCAATGGGTCGACTCACCAAAACCAAACTGGATGGATGTTTTTTAAGATATTTTACAGCCATCATATTGTCCATAAACAACACATTTTTGGTGTTCAAATAAAAGACCAAACTAGGTTCAGCATAACCCACAGCCAATAAAGGTTTCTGAGGAGAAAGCTCTTGTTCAGGAATCAGCTGTGCCACATTTCTAGACACCCATAAAGGCTTTAATTGTGGTAAAACAACGCTGTAAAACAATGGAAAAGTGAGGATGGACGTTAACAAGACCATAACACATGCTCTTTGATAATCCCCCCTTCGGCAGTAGTAAAGACAAACGATACTGGCCAATAAGACGCCTAGAAACAAACATATGCCCGTAGCGGTTATGTCATGAATCAAAAGATAAGAAAGAAACCCCAAAAGAATTCCTATCCCTATAGACAACAAGCCCCAAAGCAATTGCAAAATCCAAAGCATGACTCTGGGTTTTACAAACCGCAGGGTATCTTCAATCCCTAGTGCGCAAAGCAGTGCTATAGCTGGAAAAGTAGGTAACACATATTGCGGTAACTTGGTGGGCATGATTTCAAAAAAAATCCAAGTGGGCAAAATCCATGCCAATAAAAACCGTACCACCCGTTGCTGGTGTTTATTGATGGCAAAAGCCGCTCCTTGCCATAAAAACATGGAAGCAGGCCAAAATGTAACTGGGAAAATCAACAAATGGAAAAAAGGCGGCTTACCATGTGACTCATGCGATCCTTGTAATTTAGGAAGCAGATCTTTATGAAACATTTGTAACAGATAATTACTATGCTCAGCTCTATCCACTGGAATGAGCCAAGCGAGTGCGAGAACAACAAATAACACACTGCCGGGAAGAATAGATAAGCCGCGCAACCAAGAAACATCTCTCTCAACAAAACAAAGTGTCAAAACGGATAACACGCCCACCAAAGGAGTCACCCCTTTTAATACCAAGCCATAAGACATGGCTACCCAAAATAGAAGTGCCCATCCCCAATGC
>JAKBCM010000004.1 GCA_021807845.1 Pseudomonadota bacterium | reverse complement strand
AAATGAGGGGACAAGTATTGAGCAATAAAACTCTCATCTTTAAAATTTCGCATGGCATGATCTAAATTGGTCAACCAATCAGTATTGGCTAGATGAGGAAACCAACGTTTGTCTTCCTCCGTGGGGTTCATGGAAATGCGCTTGATGTCTTGCATCATATGATAACCCAACGTATAAGGGTTGATCCCATTAAAATATGGGCTCTTATAGGAAGGTTGCATGATCACATTTGAGTGATTTTGCAATACTTCTAGCATAAACTCATCAGTGACCAACCGATCATCATATAAAGCGTGCAACAAGGTATAATGCCAAAAACAAGCCCAGCCTTCATTCATGACTTTGGTTTGACCTTGGGGATAAAAATATTGCGCTATTTTTCTGACAATGCGAACGATTTCTCTTTGCCAAGGCCTCAAGAGGGGAGCATTTTTTTCAATAAAATAAAGAATATTTTCCTGAGGCTCAGCTGGAAACCTGGTTTTTTCTTTGCTTTTTTGATCCTCTTTACTCATTGGAATGGTACGCCACAATTCATTCACTTGGGTTTGTAAATACATGGCGCGATTTTGTTGGCGAATTTTTTCTTCTTGAATCGAGAGCGGAGCGGGGTGTTTATAACGATCAACGCCATAATTCATCAGCGCATGACAAGCATCTAAAATGGTTTCTACTTCATCAATGCCATAACGTTCTTCACATTCAGTCACATAATTTTTGGCAAAGACCAGATAATCAATAATGGCGTCTGCTGAAGTCCACATTTTAAACAAATAATTGTTTTTGAAAAAAGAGTTATGACCATAACAAGCATGAGCAATCACCAAAGCTTGCATCGCCATGGTATTTTCTTCCATCAGATAAGCAATACAAGGATTAGAGTTGATCACAAGTTCATAGGCTAAGCCCATTTGACCCCGTTGATAGCTTTTTTCAACGCCAACAAAATGCTTACCAAATGACCAATGATGATAACCAATAGGCATGCCCACAGAAGCGTAAGAGTCCATCATTTGCTCAGCGGTGATGATTTCAATTTGGTTGGGATAGGTATTTAGTTTGAAGTCTTTTGCCCGCTTTGCAATGGCTGCATCATAAGCTTGTATCAGCTCAAATGTCCAATCAGCGCCTGTAGATATATACTTTTTTCTCATACCGTTTTCCTTTTAAATAATTCTCGAAATACAGGATAAATATCAACAACGTTGTCAATATTTTCCATCGCAAAATTAGAATAACGGTTTTGCACTTGGAGATAGACCTCCCACAAGCTTTGATGGTGACGAGGCATGATTTCAATATAGGCAAAATATTGGAGCAAGGGCATGATTTTTTCTTGTAGCAATTCTAAGCAATAAGGCGAGTCTGCATTCCAGTTATCGCCATCTGAGGCTTGAGCAACATAAATATTCCAAGCAGACGGAGGAAAACGTGCTTCAATGATTTGATATAAGAGCTCCAAGGCACTTGAGACGACAGTTCCGCCCGTTTCTCGAGAATAAAAGAAATCTTCTTCGCTCACTTCTTTGGCGGACGTGTGATGTCTGATAAAAACCAATTCTATTTTTTCGTAATTTTTGGTGAGAAACAAATAAAGTAAAATAAAAAAGCGCTTGGCTATGTCTTTTTTAGGTTCATCCATGGAGCCTGACACATCCATGATACAAAACATCACTGCTTGAGTGGATGGTGCTGGGATTCGTATGCGATTGTTATAGCGTAGATCAAAGGTATCAATAAAAGGGATAGCACCTATTTTCTTTTTTAAGAGAGCAATTTGATGTTGTAGCCGTAAACGCTCATCAGGATCAGGCGCTGGGGTGGCTTCTAACTGTTGTAATGCTTGTTCAGCTTCTTTCAACTGACGCTTGTGGGGCGAGCCAATGGCGATGCGGCGGCCAGTTGCTTGGCGCATAGAGCGCAATATATTGATATTTGTTGGAATGCCACTGGTTGTAATGCCTGCGCGTACGGTTTTGAGGGTATTGATGCGAGCGAGCTCTTTTCTGATGAGATCGGGTAACTCTAAATCTTCAAAATATATCTCTAAAAACTCTTCGCGAGAAATTTGAAACACAAAATCATCTTCCCCTTCACCGCTGTTACTGGCCTCACTACCGCCTCCTCCACTTCCTGCTTCACCTTGGGGGCGCTTGATGCGATCGCCTGTGACAAACTCGTCATTACCTGGAAGAACCCGCTCAATTTTACCTCCTGTGCCATGATGAAATCGTGGTTCAGAAATGTCTTTTGCGGGTATGGAGATTTGTTCACCTTTATCAATTTCAGTGATACTGCGTTTGCCAATCGCCTCAGATACAGCTCGTTTGATTTGGTTTTTATATCGACGCAGAAACCGTTGACGGTTGACCGTGCTCTTCTTACCCGCATTTTGTCGTCGATCAATTAATTGAGCCATAATATTGCCCGTATTTTAATCATTACTGTGACTTACGGACCCGTAAGTACCACTCACAAAGTAATCTGACTTGCTTTGCGGTATAGCCTTTGTCTACCATGCGTGCGATGAATTCAGCATGCTTTTTCTTGTCATCTTCTGATGCTTTGGCATTGAAAGAGATCACCGGTAACAAATCTTCGGTATTGGTAAACATTTTTTTCTCAATCACTGTTTTTAACTTTTCATAGCTATTCCATTTTGGATTTTTACCATGATTGTTGGCGCGAGCACGCAAGACAAAATTAACCACCTCATTGCGGAAGTCCTTTGGATTGGAAATGCCGGCGGGCTTTTCAATTTTTTCTAAATCAGTATTTAATGCTGCTCTATCAAAAATTTCACCCGTATCAGGATCGCGATAATCTTGATCTTGGATCCAGAAATCAGCATAAGTGATGTAGCGGTCAAAAATATTTTGCCCATATTCAGAATAAGACTCCAAATAAGCGGTTTGAATTTCTTTGCCAATGAATTCAACATATTTAGGCGATAGATATTCTTTGATGAAATTCAGATATCTTTCATGCAACTCTTGTGGAAACTGTTCTTGTTCTATTTGACGTTCTAAAACATAGAGTAAATGCACGGGGTTAGCCGCAACTTCCGTGTGGTCAAAATTAAATACTTTGGACAGGATCTTAAATGCAAAGCGAGTAGAGATGCCGCTCATCCCTTCATCAACCCCAGCAAAATCTCGGTATTCTTGATACGACTTGGCTTTGGGATCGGTATCTTTCAAACTTTCACCATTGTATACCCGTAACTTGGAATATAAGCTCGAATTTTGGGGCTCCTTCAAACGGGTTAATACCGAAAATTGGGCGAGCATATCTAAAGTGCCAGGGGCACAAGGCGCTTTTGTGAGCGAGCTGTTTTCAATGAGCTTGCGATATATTTTTAATTCTTCAGAAACACGCAAGCAATAAGGGACTTTAACAATGTTGATTCTATCAATAAAAGCCTCATTGTTTTTATTGTTACGAAATGTTTGCCACTCTGCTTCATTGGAGTGCGCGAGAATGATGCCTTCAAATGGGATGGAAGATAAGCCTTCTGTTGGATTGTAGTTGCCTTCTTGGGTCGCCGTGAGTAAAGGATGTAGGACTTTAATCGGTGCTTTAAACATTTCAACAAACTCAAGCAAACCGCGATTTGCCCGGCAAAGACCACCAGAATAGCTATAAGCATCCGGATCATCTTGGGAAAATTCTTCTAGTTTGCGAATATCTACTTTCCCTACCAAAGAGGAGATGTCTTGATTATTTTCATCTCCAGGTTCCGTTTTAGCGATGGCAATTTGCTTCATGCGTGAAGGTTTGACCTTGATGACCTTAAATTGATTGATATCACCGTTAAATTCATGCAGGCGTTTGATGGCCCATGGCGACAAGATATAGCGCAGATGGCGGCTTGGAATATGAAATCGTTCTTGGAGCAATTGTGCATCTTCTTCTGGATGAAACAGAGAAAGAGGTGAATCATAAACAGGTGAGCCTTTGATAGCGTAAAATGGAATTTTTTGCATAAGCTCTTTTAATTTTTCAGCAAGAGATGATTTTCCTCCTCCCACTGGCCCTAACAGATACAATACCTGCTTGGTTTCTTCTAATCCTTGTGCAGCATGTTTTAAGAATCCGACAATTTGTTCAATGGGTTCTTCCATGCCATAAAAATCATCAAATACATGGTAATGTGGGATCACTTTATTGGAGAAGATACGAGATAAAACGGGATCATGTCGTGTATCTATCATTTCAGGTTCACCAATCGCCATTAATAATCGTTCGGCGGGGTTGGCATAAGCTGCGGGATTTGTGCTACATAACTCCAAATAGTCATTGAGACTCATTTCTTCTTCTTTATTATCCACAAAGCGGCGAGTATAGCTCGCTAAAAAATCTTCTGTATTCATTCAATCATCCCCTTCGACGGATCGAAATTACGTAAAATATGCCATAACACATCTAAAAACTCATTCATCCACTGTATCGTTTCCATCGTAGTGAACACGTCTACTGATAGAAAAAACGATGGTGATATCTGTTGAAATACTGTTTTGAATCCCCCTGAGGATGACACGACTCATATGATGATGGCAATAAATATGAAATACTCATCCCATACTTTGAGTATAGGCGAAATTTGTTGTCATGGAATATCCTATTTCGTATTTATTTATTAAAATTATTATTATTAATCAAATGATTGATTTTTATTCGACACCTGGTTGAAAATTGGTTTTTTATTATCCTAGAAAAAGCGGTTGATCTCGTAGCGAAGATGGCTACTGCTTTTTCTAGGATTACTCAAAGGGGCAAAAGATGTCAGACGGCACGATTTATTTAAAAGACTACGCACCTCCCGCGTTTACTATCTTAACAGTAGCTCTAGATTTTGATTTGTATGATGAGTATGTCTTGGTTCGCAATGTGATGGAGCTAAAAAGACAAGGCAAAGGTGAGTTACGCTTGTATGGGGATGATTTGGAACTCGTCAGCATTCAATTAAATGGCGCCCCGCTAGAAAAGAGCGCTTATCACCTTGATGGTGGAGATTTATGCCTCAAAGATTGTCCTGACACCTGTATCTTAACTATAGAAACCCGTCTTCGACCTCAAGATAATACTCATTTATCAGGACTGTATCGATCACGCCAATTGTTTTGTACCCAATGTGAAGCACAAGGGTTTCGTCGGATCACGTATTTTTTAGATAGACCAGATGTTTTGGCAACATACACCACGAAAATTCGCGCTGATAAAAAACGCTATCCGGTTTTATTATCCAATGGAAATCTCATCGATTCTGGCGATTTGCCCGAAGGGAGACATTGGGTCACGTGGTCTGATCCATTCAAAAAGCCGTCTTATTTATTTGCATTAGTGGCGGGTTCTTTAGTTGCTGTCACCGACTCGTTTATCACCTGCTCGCAAAGAAAAGTGGACTTGTGTATTTATGTTGAACCTGGCAATGAAGACAAATGTGCCCATGCCATGGCCTCATTAAAGCGCGCGATGCGTTGGGATGAAGTGGAATATGGACGAGAATATGATCTGGATGTGTTTATGATTGTAGCGGTCAGCGATTTTAATATGGGAGCAATGGAAAATAAGGGATTAAATATTTTTAACGCCAAATACATCCTGGCCAGTGTTGATAGTGCAACTGATCAGGACTTTGCCGATATTGAAGGGGTGATTGGGCATGAATATTTTCACAATTGGACTGGAAATCGGGTGACTTGCCGTGATTGGTTTCAATTGAGCTTAAAAGAGGGTTTGACCGTATTTCGAGACCAAGAATTTTCCCGCGATATGAATTCACGTGATGTGTTTCGTATTATTGACGTAAAAGCCTTACGTAACACCCAGTTTCCTGAAGACAGGGGCAGCATGGCTCATCCTGTGCGTCCAGAATCTTATCAAGAAATTAATAATTTCTATACAGCAACGATTTATAATAAAGGGGCTGAAGTGATCCGCATGCAACAAACCTTATTAGGCAAAGAAGGATTTCGGCGCGGGATGGATTTATATTTTAAACGACATGATGGCACGGCTGTGACGATTGATGATTTTGTCAAAGCCATGGAAGATGCGAATGGCGTTGATTTTAGTCAATTTAAGCGCTGGTATAGCCAAGCAGGAACGCCAGAAGTCACGATGCAATGTCATTTTCATGAAGGGTCTTTACAAATGAAGCTCACTCAGACTTGTCGTAAGACACCTGATGGTGCAGAAAAAGCGCCTTTTCATATTCCCATTCGAGTGGCTTTATTCAATTCATTAGGAGAGAGCCTACCTTTAAAAAACGACGTACTTGAATTAAGAGAGCCTGAGCAAACGTTTTACTTTCATGGGTTAACAGAAAAACCCATTGTGTCATTGCTTCGTGATTTTTCAGCACCCATTCTGTTGCATCGTGATTCTAGTCCTGACGAATTGCAGGCTTTATTGCGCTTTGAAAATGATGGGTTTGCCAAATGGGATGCAGCTTGTGCCTTGGCTTTGAATGTCATTAAGTCTTGTTATCAATCTCCACGTCATACTTGGCAAGTACCCAAAGCATTGCTTGACACATACCTATTTGTTCTGACAGATGACTCATTGGATGCATCATTACGTGCTGAACTTCTCACCCCGCCCAGTTTTGAAGAAGTTGCAACCGTATTAACCCATATGGATGTGTCGCTGGTTGAAGATGCGCGTGATTTTTTTCATCAAACTTTGGGGCAAGCGCTTTATAGTCAAGCCCTTGAAACCTACCAGAAGCTTTGGTCTTTTGAAAAGCATGAGATGAATAGCACCGCTTTTGGACAACGCAAACTGCGCAATGTGTGTTTACGATTGATGATGAAAGCAAATGAAGCAAGTAGCCTCCCACAGTGTCTCACACAATTTTCTAGCACCAAAACCATGACAGATCAATTGGCGAGCTTCGTTTTATTAGCAAATATATCGAACAAGGAGATCCGAGAAAAAGCAATCGACGATTTTTATCAACAATGGGCTCAAGATGAATTGGTTCTCGATAAATGGTTTTCAATTCAAGCCAGCGCCGATCAGAAAGAGGCTTTATCGACGGTGAAAAAGCTTTTATCACATCCCGCATTTAACCTCAAAAATCCCAATAAAGTTCGTGCACTTTTGGGTGCGTTTACACAAGCGAACCCTCGCCATTTTCATGCGCCAAATGGCAGTGGTTATGTTTTTTTGACCGAGATGTTGGTTCAGTTGGATAAAATAAATCCGCAAGTTGCTGCGCGTCTTTTGACTCCTTTTACGCGTTGGCAACGCTTGGATGAACAAAGACAGGTGCTCATCAAAGAACAGTTGAACCATTTGGCATCTCTGCAATTGTCAAAAGATCTCTATGAACTGGTTACCAAAAGCTTGAGGTGAACGATGTTTATGACGCCACGATTTGCTGTGATGGGCAATCCTATTGCCCATAGTTTATCGCCAACCATTCATCAGCTCTTTGCAAAACAAACAGGTTTAGCGCTGACTTATGACAAAATTAAGATTGATGTACAAAGATTTGAATCACAAGTCAAAGAATTTTTTATGTTAGGTGGAAAAGGGTTGAATATCACTTTACCCTGTAAAGAGCGGGCCTTTGCGATGAGCCAGGATAGAAGTATAGAGGCAACAGAAGCTGCGGCTGCGAATACATTATGGATGCATGAAGGTCGCTTACAGGCTGACAATACCGATGGGATTGGATTCATTCGAGATGTCAGTCGATTCTTAAGCTTAGAAGGGCGTTCGATATTATTGTTGGGCGCAGGCGGTGCTGCACATGGTGTGCTTGGTCCATTGCTTCGAGAAAACCCGTTGATGCTCGTGATAGTGAATCGGACCTTAGAGAGAGCTCATGAATTACAGTTGAAATTTCCAAAAACAGTCGCTATATCATTTGACGAGTTGCCAAAGGTCATCGCAAACACAGAACCAGGCTTTGATGTGGTGATCAATGCCACTTCAGCGGGCCTTCAGGGGCAAGCGCTTTTGTTACCCAATGCGCTGATGGCTAGAAAACCATTTTGCTATGATTTGGCCTACAATAGGCATGAGGCTACGACTTTCGTCACCCAAGTTCGTGCACAGGGCTGTGAAGCCACAGATGGTTTGGGTATGCTGGTAGAGCAAGCAGCAGAGGCATTTTATATCTGGTTTGGAATAAGACCTGATGCGGCGAAGGTATTGGCTACATTAAAAAAGATGTAACCGACCGACCTTGCGCTTCAAGACAACCAGACATGTCTAAAGTGACATGGTCCATTTCAGGCAATTGCTTCCACAAGTCTATCGTCCATAGTTGCTATGATTTTACAAATTTATAATCAAGAAAAGAACGCGCGCACGATGTCGGCTGATGCCATGGTGTCATTGTACCCTAATTCGATGAGTTCAAGGGTAAACTCCTTTTCAAACAGTAAGAAGCTTAATAGATCACCTGAATGACTTTGGGCACCTAACACATTTAATAAAAAACGCAGCAAAGCAGGCATCGATTGATACTGTGCTTGCGCCATTTCTGAGATATTCACACTAGGGCGCAAATGAAGTATTTCAATGGGACGCCAGGGTGATCGCCGTTTTTTCCACAGAGAGATTAAGCGAGCAATGTCATTCATGCGATTCACCATCTCAATATCGCGATCAAGATTATCTAAAAATAGTCCATTTAGCATGTTTCCTAAAATGTGCGCAAAACCAATATCGGTATTGCGTAGTCCCTCAACATCAGGAAACCCAGCAATTTGGCGGGTACCTAAAATGAGAATTTTTTCAACATTAAAACGCAGTGCTCCACGCAAAGGGGCAACAAGACCCATCCCACCATCACCGTAATGTAATCCATTAATTTTAACAGTTGGGAAAAAAAGTGGTAGCGCGCTGGACGCTAGAATGTGCTCTTGGCCCATTTCAACCCGTTGACTGGTGTGACGTGGATAATTCCAGTCGTCAAAATGGGGTTCTGCGTGTTGGTAAAAAGAAATGGTTTGCTGTGTCTCATAACAAGTACTAATGACTTCCATGGTCGTTAGATTTCGGCTCATGATATTTGCTTTGATCTTATCAAAATCGATATTTTCTTGAATAAACTGATGCAAAGGGGTTGTATCTAACAGATGACCCGAGTGGTGTTTTTTCATAAAAATATTGCCCATATTGCGTAGTACGGACTTGCTTAATTGGAAATTACTGGAATTGAAAATCTGTTGACAGCGAATATTACTCCATAAACTCTCGAGTTGTTTGATGCCGGTGGAAAAATCATTTGCGTGTTGGGCGATAATAGACGCATTGATACATCCAATACTCACACCGCTCACCATCGCAAAGGGTAAGGTCTCAACTTCTAATAGGTCATTTAAGGCTTTTAATACACCGGCTTGGTAGGCACCACGTGCGCCACCACCGGCTAAGTAAAGGGCAATTTTCGCCATGATTAATGATTGTTTTTAAAGTAATATATTGGAAAATATAGTTGACTGGCGGGTGGTATGGCAAGGTTAAAAAGATCTTTATTTCAAGAGCAGCCTCGTGCTTTTTATATGATTTTTTTGTTGGAAATCTGGGAGAGATTTGGCTATTACACGGCACAAGGGATCTTAACGCTTTATTTTGTTCGATACATAGGGTTTGATGAGGATCAGGCCTACCATACTTTTGGGGCATTTTCAGCCCTAGTGTACGGTATGGTTGCCATAGGCGGATATCTTGGAGATAAAGTGCTGGGCACCAAGCGAGTCATCGTTTTGGGTTTGGTTGTATTGGGTATTGGGTATTTGTCTTTAGCATGCGCGAGCCCTGCTTATGTTTTTCTGGCTTTAGGGTTCATTTGTGTAGGCAATGGATTATTTAAAGCCAATCCTTCTAGTTTGCTGGCAAAATGTTATGAAGATAATGATCCGAGACTTCATGGCGCATTTACCCTTTATTACATGGCCATTAATCTCGGGTCTATTTTTGCATTATTTATTGGTCCTACCTTCTCTCACGATTTTGGCTATGGGTATGCTTTTTTTATGAGCTTTGTTGGGATCCTTTTGGGCCTTGCTAATTATGTGTTTCAAAGACAATTGATTAAGGATATTCAAACGATAGCTGATGCACGTAAGATTCATGGCTGGCAATGGGTTTGTATCATTTTGGCAATTTGTTTAGCCATCATTGCATGTGCTTATCTTTTGCAACAAGTGGTGCTTGCTAAAAATTTAGTCTTGTTGATCACTGCTGTCATCATCGCTATTTATTTTTTGTATATGGCGAAAGAGTCAAAAGGCTCCAAAATGCGGATGCTCTTGGCCCTGATTTTGATGGTAGAGGCGGTGATATTTTTCACGCTTTATCAACAAATGCCAACATCTCTTAATTTATTTGCAGTCAATAATGTCGTGCCAAATTTATTTGGCATTTCCATTGATCCACAGAGCTTTCAAGCATTAAATCCTATCTGGATAGTCAGTTTAAGCCCTTTATTGGCCTGGGTTTATCGGGCCTTGCAAGGGGAAGGTTATGAAGTGCTGATCCCTTATAAGTTTGCGTTAGGAATGAGCTTTTGTGGATTGAGTTTCATGATTTTATTTTTTGCTCGATTTATTCATGATGAGCATGGCATGGTTTCATTTTGGTGGCTTGTTTTCAGCTATTTATTTCAAAGCCTTGGAGAATTACTCGTATCAGCTTTAGGCGTTGCGATGGTGGCCGAACTGGTACCCCGTCAAATTTCGGGGTTTGTTATGGGGATGTGGTTTTTGACTTCATCCCTTGCCGGGTTTCTTGGTGCCTCTGTTGCCTCTTATACAGCACTTCCTAAACATCTGAAGCCTGGTATAGAATCCTTGATGATTTATACCCAAGTGTTTGCCTATATAGGTGCGGTCACGTTAGGGGTTGCTCTGTTTTTATGGATCATTTCACCACGTTTGAGTAAGTTGATGGGCTAGGGCATGGATTCAATAGGGATGGATGACCATCTATCCATCATCTCTTAATGATCTATTACTATCCTACCTGTGTGATTTTTATAGTGATTTGTCAGCCAAAATGAGATAAAATAACACGCTAATAGTTTTAATTTGTATCAAAAAGGGTTGGTAGTGTCTAAAACAGTAACGATAAGTGAATGTTCAAAAGCATTTATTCATGAACTAGGGCAAACATTTGACGATGCTACGATAAAGAGTTGGAGTCAAAACTCATCAGATGAAATGGAACGTGCAGAGCTTGTAGAGTGGCTTAAGCAAGAAGTAGACATAGACAAAGAGCACCATTTCACAGTGGAGTCATTGCGGGCTTCTTTATTGGAAGATTTGGCCGATTCATTTTTAAGTCCTGAAGAAAAAGTCAAAAAAAATGAACAAAACAATGAGAAGACTTCCTGGGTGAATAGGGCATTGTTTATCTACTTGGGTATCGCAGGCTCGCTCTTGGCTCTTTGTGAAGGGTTTGATGGCATTGCCTCAATTCTTGGGACATTCACCGCTGTTCCTACTATCACAATCTTTGCTGCAGGTCTTGCTTTTTCACTGGTCTCTGTTTTTTTATTTTATGTGTTTGATCTCGTTGATATTGCTAAACAATTAGAGGTTAGTTTTGGCAAATCTACCCAATTGCTCGATGTATTTTTAAGAGAAGTGAATCAACTGAATCGACTTCGACTGTGTATCGAAGAGAGTTATTTAGAAAAATCTACTGATGCAGCCATGAGATCTCAATATCAAGAGATGATAGTGATGCTCACCTTGCGCTATCAAGCATTGGAAGAAGCTCGAAAAGCGTATAACAAGGCATTGGAGAATCCATCGTTATTTTTGCATATTGCAAAAATAACAACTTCAACCATGACTGCAGTGATCTTTTTTGGGGGAGGGTTTTTTGTTGGACAAACCTTGGCTTTGACCCTGGCAGGTCTTTTTGTGGCATCTGTTTCCCCGATTTTTTGGCCAGTGATTGTTGGAAGTGCCATTGTGGGATTGGCGGCTTTGAGTCTTTATTGGTTTATCGAGCGGCCTGGACTTGAAAATCTGGTCGGCTATTGGCTTGGATTGGACAAAGAAAACATCGAAGCATTTGCAGGAGCGGAAGTTGTTGCCGAAGAAACACGCCAATTGGAGAAGTTCAAGCATAAAATCGCGCTTTTTGATGAATTGCAAGAGCAGATATCCCAGTTGACTGATTCAAATGATAAGATAAACACTCATCAAAAAGAATTCTTTCTCCCTGAAGTCGTCATAGAAAAGAAACAGCCCCTCACCGCTCCCATTCATGGGTTATTTAAGCGGCCTCGCTCCCGATCGCTTGATGATTTGTCAACCGAGTGCTTCACATCCCCAAAATGTATTTAACAAAAGGAATGGTGATTTTGCGTTGAGCAATAAGAGAGGCTTCATCCAAACGGTTGAGTAGGTCTTGCAGCGCATGCATATTGCGGTTTGATCGGTTCAATAAAAACTGTCCCACAGAGGTTGGTAAAGTAATTCCGCGCTTGTGGGCATGTAATTGCAGGGTGTTGATTTTGTCTTTATCGTTTAGTTCATGCAATTGAATCACGATTCCCCAACTGAGTCGTGATGAGAGATCGGGCAAACAAAGGGGTGAAAGAGCGGGTGGTTGGTGGCTCGTGATAATCAAGAGAGATTTCTCATTATCTCGGATACGGTTGTATAAATGAAAAATCGCTTCTTCCCAAGCTCTGTTGCCGGCTATTGCATCAATATCATCGATAGCTATCAATGTTTGCTCTCCAACCCCATCAATCACTTGTGGTCCAAATTCATAAAGGGTCTGTAAGGGAAGATAAATAGCGGACTGATGGTGCCCCATCGCTTGGCAACAAGCTTGTAACAGGTGGGATTTTCCAGAGCCTTCGGATCCCCACAAAAAAATTTGATGTTCACCTCTGCCGGCCAAGCTATTGAGTAATTGTTGTTGCAAAAGGGCATTATCACCCCAGCAAAAATCAGCGAATGTTGCTTCATCATCAAGTCTGATGGCTAAGGCAAGTTGTCGATTCATATGAGGAAAAGATAAAATAGGTTATTCATGTCATGTTCCTAAATGGGGATCTCTACAAGCTTTTGTCCCCCAAGTCCAAACGTAATCAATATAAGTACTTGCAGTGGTGAGCGTTGTCAGAAAAATAAGTGTCTCGATGATGTATGATGAAAATTCAAAAAAGGCAAGTTCAAACAAACAAAGGGTAAGAAGGGTTAACTGAAAAAAAGTGTTGATTTTGCTAAGCGCTGTTGGCTTAAAATCTAGTTTTCGTTGGATAAACCAGTACCAAGCTAGTACTCCAAAGGATATGGTCAAATCACGTAAAAAAACCAGAATAACGAGCCACCAAGGTAGTTTACCAAGGATAGCCAATGAAATGAAACTGGTGGCAATTAACAGTTTATCGGACAAAGGATCAATAAAAGAGCCTAAAAGACTTTGCCAATGAAAGTATCGAGCCAGCCAGCCATCAATGCCATCAGTAAAGCCCGCTAAAATAAAAATATAAAAGGCATATTGGTACAAATGATGGTAGAGTGACCAAATAAAGGGCACTATTAGTACCAAACGAATTAATGTCAATGTGTTCGGAATGTGTCTTAGAATCATGTATTAACAGTCTTAAGTCATAATACCCTCTTAGGGTTTGTCTGGCCGAGGCGTATTTTTAGATGCCAGTGCATGCAAGTGTATACAATCCTTTGGCTGCTGTCACGTGAGAGTCAATCTTATGCGCACCCAACAGCATAAAAACCCACAAAACATAAAGAGTAACTACCCACCCCCCCCCTTTCTACGTTAGGGATGGGGTACGTAGGTTCTTTAGGGGATCTAACAAAATGAATTGTCAAAAGGTCCTAAAGCGCCGAATGATTTATTATCATACATGAGCTAATGATCCACTCTCCACCGCACATAGCGTGGGGGAGGGAGGACTTTATTGTTGTTAAATGTCTTCCTTATGACATTGTCATAGCACTATGATCGAAAAGCTCTTCTTCTTCATCTAATGGCTCAGGTTCTTTGGGAGAAGGTTTTGATGCGGTCTTGATTGGTGTAGATGAAGTCTTCACAATGGGTTTGTCTTTTTGTAAGAGTGCTAAAGCGACAGCTGGGCTACTGAGTCCATGAGCCACTGCATCTAGGGTTTCGATGATGGCTTGCTGTTTAATGGCGAGCTTTTCTTCGCGCTCCTCTAAGTCCTCTTCGAGAATGTTTAACTCTTCTTTCTTTTCTTGTAAAGATTTTTGCATTTTATTAAATTTAATTAATGAATTTTGGTTAGCTGGATTCAGCTCAGGATTCAGAGGCGGCGCCAGTTGTTTTATTTTTTTTTGTAATTCATTGGATGCGTCTTCTCTAATGCCTGCGAGGATGGCTGACTTGGTTAATGCAATTAAAGTGATCACAGCGAAACAGCATATGGTCAGGACAAGGCCTGGTGGGAAAAAATTCCAAATGAATACAGCAATTGTGGTGAGTATGGCAGCACTCAGCTTAATCCAGACTGATTTTAGTGTCAGTTCATGCCAGCTTTTCGCGCGTTCATATTCTGCTAAAACTTCCCAAGGAGCGTGTTCTTCAGGCGGATCAAGAGACTCAAGGGCTTTGAGGCTTCTAAAATATCCAAAAAGACTTTGAAATACTTCAGTACTTGAGCTGACAACAAACAGCATGGCTGCTGGGAGAGTCATCACCCCTTCTGCAAAATAAGTAATCAAATAGCCAGAGATGGTAAGCCCTGCGGTTAACGTCTTAAAAAAGAGCCGACTTAATTTATCAGCAGTGGTGGATGTGCCATTAGCGAATGTGGTGTACCAATTCCATAAAAGAGCGCATCCATTATATATAATGCCTAACAATGGAATGCTTCTTAACAACCAAAATGTTGATTTAAACCAACTGACGATCTCAGGAAATGAGTTAACAAGCCAGTTTCCAAATCGCTCTAGATACTCCCGATAAAGATAGAGTAAAGTGCCAACGATGGCACTCAAGATGGTCGTAATCGACAGAATCACCGCCCAGTTTATTTTGGGTTTGGTGTTTTCAATCAAACGTAATAAATTCCCCAGATGATGATGTCCATCATGATAAAGATTGGTTAATAGTTCATGAATATTTTCTGAGTTTTCGAGAAGCTTCTCATATCGGCCTTTTCTCTTTTTGTGATTGCTTTTTTTGATATTCAGACTTCCTAAAATAGCAGGAATGTATGGATCTTCTTCATCCGGTTTGATGACCAGTGATTGATATAAAGATGAACAGCTTTCTTCTGATTCAGCACACTCGACTTGTAATCGAACAGTTACGACAGAGATGGCTTCACCTTGTAGATAGCTCAATACGATGTCTTTTAAGTTATTGCATCTTTCTGGAGTAATATCTGGCATCGAGTTCGCACTAAGGTTAATTTTAGCGCACAATGTTATCAGAAAAATCTAGAGTTCGCATTTATTTTATGATGTTCAACGCGCAGATAGGCAATGTGTCTTGAAGACTTTGACTGGCTACAGCATTTTCTAAGTTGACACTTTTCCGGCTCGAAACTCTAGCCATAAGGCATTTAATATGGCAAATGTACAAGCCAATCCTGTTCCTAAAATCCAAGAAAAATACCACATGTGCTCCTCCTAATAGGCTGTCTCTTGACGATGGATGGATTCTTCCGTGACCTTTCCTCGCAAGACCCGATAAACCCAGGCTGTGTAGGTTAAGATAAGCGGCAAAAATATGATGGTTGCACATAGCATGATGAATAACGTTAACTGGCTTGATGAGCTATCCCATACGGTTAAACTTTGTGAAGGATGCGAAGATGAAGGAAGAATGAATGGAAACATGCTAACGCCTACACTGGAAATCACTCCTATCACACAAAAGGCGCTACAAATAAAAGCAAATCTCACATATCGAGCAAAAACGAACGCAGAAAAAGCTGCAATGATTCCTGTGACAGGGGCTATCAAAGTGAGCGGCGTATGCTGATAATTCAAAAACCACGCGCCACTTTCTCGGATGACGGTCTTATGCAGAGGATTGGAGGGACCATTGTAAAGTGGATTACTGGTCAGATGATACCCGTCTATAGAATAATATAGCCAAAATCCTGCAGTCAAATAAAGGAGAAGACAAATGAGAGCCGAATATCGACCTAGGGTACTCGCCCGTTGCTTCAGTCTTTCTTCTGTTTTATTACTGATAAAGAATGCACCGTGCATAGCTAACATAGCAACGGATAACAACCCACTTAATAAAGCAAAAGGATTCAGTAAATTGAGAAAAGTGCCGGTATAAAATGCGCGTAGTGTTTCATCAAAATGGAAAGGTACGCCTTGCAATACATTGCCCATGGCTACCCCAAAAATGAGCGCAGGAACGAAACCTCCAATAAATAAGCAATAATCCCAAAAGGTTCGCCAGGCAGGATTAGGCAATTTTGAACGATATTTAAAGCCGACAGGTCGTAAGATCAGAGCGAGCAAAACAAGGAGCATGGCCAAATAAAAGCCAGAAAAAGATAGGGCATATAGTGTGGGCCAAGCAGCAAAAATAGCTCCCCCTCCCAAGATAAACCAGACCTGATTGCCTTCCCAGGTTGGTCCAATACTATTGATAAGGATCCGTCTCTCTATGTCCGTTTTCGCAATCCACGGCAACCAGATAGCAACTCCTAGATCAAATCCGTCCATCACTGCAAATCCGGTGAGAAGGACTCCTAGCAAGAGCCACCAAATGATTCGTAATGTTTCATAGTCTAAAGGCATGTTTGTACTCCTAATGTACGGGTTGGTGATCTGGCCCAAGACGAATATATTTGACCATGAGATATACTTCTACAATCGCAAGAATAGTATAAAAAATGATAAAACTTGATAACGAGGTGATGAGTTGACCTGCGCTGACTGATGATGTTCCCATCATGGTTGGCAAAATGCCCTGCACCACCCAAGGTTGGCGACCATATTCAGCAACAACCCATCCTAACTCAGCGGCAATCCATGGCAGAGGTAATGACCAAAAGGCGAGACGTAAGTACCATCGAGTGGATGATAGTTTTTGACGAGCAGATAAATAAAATCCTACAGCAAATAACAGAATAAAAAAGAATCCACAAAAGACCATGATCCGAAATGAAAAAAACAGGGGCAAGATATGAGGTTTTAGGTCATTAGCGGCTTGATTGATTTGTGCTTCATTGGCATCGACTACTTTTTCAGTGTATTTTTTGAGAAGCAATCCATATCCTAGACTGCTTTCATAAGTGTGAAAGTCAGCTTGCGCTTTTTCATCATTTGGATTTTGCTGAAGTCGGGTTAGGGCCTCATAGGCTAAAATCCCCTCACGAATTTGATGTTTTCCTTTTTCTACGAGCTCTGTGATTCCTTCAAGAGGTTCATTGAAGGAACGCGTTGCAATTAAACCTAAGAGAAAAGGAATTTTGATTTCGTAATCGGTTTGCATGGTTTTGGCGTTTGGGATCCCAAATAAGGTCAAAGCTGCTGGCGCTTTTTCGGTATGCCACATCGCTTCCATCGCAGCTATCTTCATTTTTTGGTTGAAATTAGCGAGATAACCACTTTCATCGCCAAGAACGACAACCGATAAAGCAGAAGCAAGGCCAAACGAGACAGCAACTGTCATTGAGCGTGAAGCAAATTCTTTGTTTCTATCACGTAATAGAAAATAAGCACTGATAGCTAGGACGAAAATAGCACCAGTGACATATCCTGCGCTGATGGTATGTACAAATTTGGCTTGTGCTACGGGATTAAACATCACTTCTGCAAAGTCGACCACTTCCATGCGCATGGTTTGATAATCAAATTTGGCGCCGACGGGATTTTGCATCCAGCCATTGGCAATTAAAATCCAAAGCGCTGAGAGGTTGGTACCCAAAGCGAGTAACCAAGTACAACACATGTGTTGTAGTTTCGTTAATTTATCCCAGCCAAAGAAAAACATGCCAACGAACGTGGCTTCTAGAAAAAAGGCCATAAGGCCTTCAATGGCTAGAGGTGCTCCAAATACATCTCCAACATAGTGAGAGTAATAAGACCAATTGGTTCCAAATTGAAACTCCATGGTTAAACCGGTAGCCACTCCTAACACAAAATTGATCCCGAATAACATGCCCCAGTATTTCACCATCTGCCGCCAAATCTCTTTTCCGGTCATCACGTATACGGTTTCCATGATCGCAAGGAGGACAGATAATCCTAACGTCAAAGGAACAAAGAGAAAGTGGTAAAGCGCGGTAAGGGCAAACTGCAGACGGGATAAATCAACAATATCGCTTCCTGGAATCATCATGCACCTGTTGGGTAACTATTCGTATTATTTCAAGGGTTTTATTTCATTGACAGCCTGATTAGAACCCAATAACCACTGCTTCATGTCTGGTGTAGGCTTTGTTGCTTTATAAAAACATACCAACCATAAAAGGGTAAGCAATAAAAATTTAAGAACTAATGTATATTGAATGTCTCGCCGAAGTGATGACATGGCACGTCCTCTAAAGACCAGCTTCCGCTATTTTAGAAGAGTTGAGTGAAATATGCTAGATCCTATCACGGTTGTCACATCAAATTTTGATGCGACAACCGTGCAGATCCTATTTATCAGGATTTTCACGGAAAATGATGGCTGTATTGCCAATGAGCTGTAAAAGATGTGCATTCAGTTGATGGCATAATTCTTTAGCAATGAGTTGCCTATCTGCTTTTTCAGCTCCATTGATTTTAACTTTGATTAACTCGTGGGCCAGTAAGGCAAGATTTGTTTCGTCAATGACGGCTTGGGTCAACCCTTTGGCTCCAAGAAGGATCACTGGTTTTAAATGGTGTGCTTTTGCTTTTAATGTTTGCTTTAATGCTGAATCCATAATGTCTTCCAAAATAAACCAAGAAAAATCAGTGTGCTAGGCATGCAGAATAGAGGCCAACTATTTTTTCTAGGATAAATGGTAAATTATTGCACGTTTTGCTGGGAATAGGTAGTAATATTCAGTATCATATATGTAGTTTCTCACTCAATGAATGGTATGTCTCGGTCTAAAAGCAGTAAAAATTGGTTACAAGAGCATTTTAACGATGTTTATGTAAAGAAAGCACAAAAAGAGGGCTATCGTAGTCGAGCGGTATATAAACTCAAAGAAATTGACGAAAAAGAACGTTTGTTTAAACCGGGAATGACGGTCGTTGATTTGGGGGCTGCTCCTGGAGGCTGGACTCAATACGTATCAGAAAAACTGAATGGGCATGGAACCATCATTGCACTTGATATGTTGACTATGGATGCTCTACCGGATGTAGAATTTATTTTAGGCGATTTTCGAGAAGATAAGGTCTTAAATCAAGTGATGAATTTGATCCCAGCACATAGCGTTGATGTATTGTTATCTGATATGGCGCCTAACATGAGTGGTAATGTGGCAGTAGATATTCCGCGTGCGATGTATTTGACGGAGCTTGCCTTTGATTTTGCACATAAAATGTTAAAACCACATGGCGTGATGTTGATGAAAATATTTCATGGTGAGGGTTTTGATGCTCTTGTTAAACAAATACGTCAACAATTTGATCGAGTGGTTATTCGGAAACCAAATGCATCGCGTTCTCGATCACGAGAAACCTATTTGCTAGCTAAGGGCTTTATTTTATAGTAACTTTATTCTATATAACACAGTAGGAATACACACAAAAGAGGTTATTAATTTGAACGACATGGTAAAGAATTTATTTTTATGGTTAATAATTGCTATTGTCCTGGTTTCAGTGTTTAGTAATTTTGGTCCTCGCAATGCAACGACGGAGAAAGTCCCATACAGCCAATTCTTAAGAGAAATCAATGGCGGTATGATCAATGCAGTGACCATCGAAGACAATAGAATCATTAAAGGGATCACGAAAAATAATCGTCGATTTGTCACCTATATGCCTGTTCAAGACGATGCTCTGTTAGGTGAGTTGTTAAAAAATAACGTCGAAGTCAGTGGACAAGAAAAACAACAAGAAAGTTTCCTTCTGCATTTGTTTATCAATTGGTTCCCGATGTTGCTTTTGATTGGGGTATGGGTTTTCTTTATGCGTCAGATGCAAGGTGGTGGTGGACGAGGTGCAATGTCTTTCGGCCGTTCTCGTGCTCGATTATTAGGTGAAGATCAAGTCAAAGTGACTTTTGCTGATGTAGCGGGTGTTGATGAAGCTAAGGATGAAGTGAAAGAGTTGGTTGATTTTTTACGTGATCCAACTAAATTTCAAAATTTAGGTGGGCGTATTCCTCGTGGTGTATTGCTGGTGGGATCGCCTGGTACGGGAAAAACCTTGCTTGCTAGGGCAGTTGCAGGTGAAGCTAAGGTCCCCTTTTTCACCATTTCGGGCTCTGATTTTGTGGAAATGTTTGTCGGTGTTGGCGCATCGCGAGTGCGTGATATGTTTGAACAAGCCAAAAAACAAGCCCCTTGTATCATTTTTATTGATGAAATTGATGCCGTAGGTAGGCATCGTGGTGCGGGACTTGGCGGTGGGCATGATGAGCGCGAGCAAACGTTGAACCAGCTTCTTGTAGAAATGGATGGCTTTGAAGGGAATGAGGGGGTTATTGTCATTGCCGCTACCAACCGTCCCGATGTTCTTGATCCAGCCTTATTGCGTCCTGGCCGCTTTGATAGACAAGTGGTGGTGCCTTTACCTGATATTCGTGGTCGCGAACAAATTCTTAAAGTTCACTTGAGTAAAGTACCTGTTGATAATACGGTTCGCATATTACCCATTGCCCAGGGTACGCCAGGATTTTCAGGTGCTGATCTAGCCAACTTGGTAAATGAAGCAGCGCTATTTGCTGCGCGTGCAAATAAACAAAAAGTCAGCATGAATGAACTTGATAAGGCAAAAGATAAAATCATGATGGGTGCTGAGCGCCGCTCAATGGTGATGGATGCGAATGAAAAGAAATTGACAGCTTATCATGAAGCAGGACATGCCATCGTCGGTTTGCTTGTTCCAGAGCATGATCCTGTCTACAAGGTCTCTATCATTCCCAGAGGACGCGCACTTGGTGTGACTATGTTTTTACCAGAACAAGATAGATATAGCCACAGCAAGCGTCGCTTGGATAGTCAATTGGCTAGTCTTTTTGGTGGGCGTATTGCTGAAGAACTGATTTTTGGCCCAGAAAGTGTCACGACTGGCGCGTCCAACGACATTATGCGAGCCACAGAAATTGCCAGAAAAATGGTGACCAGTTGGGGGTTGTCTAAGCTTGGCCCGTTAACCTTTGGCCAGGAAGAAGGTGAAGTATTTTTAGGCCGCTCAGTCAGCCAAAATAAGGAAATAT
>JAKBCM010000098.1 GCA_021807845.1 Pseudomonadota bacterium | reverse complement strand
ATTAATCAACAGGATCACCATCACCATCTTCATCATCATATGATAAAACGGTCACCTGAGTTCCAATGGTAATAAATTCTTCATTGAGCCATTTGGCTGCACTTGGTAACACTCTAATACATCCATGACTAGAGTTATAAGGTGGCACTTCAAATGCTGCATGAATTGTAAATCCTCGATAAAAATACATGCAGTAAGGCATTTTAGCACCCCCTGTCGTTTCGACAGGATACTCCCCTGACTTACAATCAAGGCCTCTCTTGTTATATATACGAAAAACACCAGTCACCGTTCTGCAGGGTTTCCCCACGTCTTCACAGAAATCCTTTCCACCTGATGCACTACCTGTCATCACCCGATTACCTAAAGGATCATAAGCTGCCCAGGCTGCAACCTTGGGATCAAAAATGAATTGTTTGTTTCCAGTTGCTGGGATTTCTAAAGGAAAATAATCTCTGCCACGCTTGTCCTTTAAGTAAAACATCGTTCGATGAACGACCCCAGCATCATCTGTAATCAATGTTGACGGATCATCTTCCACACAGGCTGAAAGACCCAAAACAATGACGAAAAAAAACAGGGAATAACGCATAAAACAAACCCTTTTAATCATGTAGTCGACGATATTTAATCCTGGTTGGGCAAGTTGCTTTGTCACCCAACCGACGCTTTCTATCTTCTTCATAGTCACTATAGTTTCCTTCAATAAACACGACCTCTGAATCCCCTTCGAAAGCCATCAGATGAGTACAAATTCTATTCAAAAACCAACGATCATGAGACACAACAATAGCACAGCCAGGAAAATTTAAAATGGCCTCTTCTAGAGCACGAAGTGTTTCTACGTCTAAATCATTACTAGGCTCATCAAGCAATAATACATTACCACCACTTTTTAGTAGCTTTGCCAAATGAACGCGATTGCGCTCCCCGCCAGATAACTGTGACATTTTCTTTTGTTGATCGGAGCCCTTAAAATTAAATCGACCCACATAAGCTCTAGATGGCATTTGAAACATACCCACCTGCATCACATCATGCCCATCTGAAATTTCTTCCCAAACGGTCTTGTTATCATCCAAATGGTCTCTCATTTGATCAACATAAGCCAGTTTTACAGTATCTCCAACTCTGATTTCTCCACTATCTGGTAACTCTCTTTGGGTAATCAATTTTAAGAACGTTGACTTGCCTGCACCATTGGGACCAATGATCCCAAGCACGCCCCCTTTGGGTAAATTAAAATTGAGATCTTCAAATAATAGTCTGTCTGAAAATCCTTTACAAAGATGCATGCCTTCTAGCACCAAATCCCCTAAACGATCGCCAGGTGGAATATACAATTCATTGGTTTCATTTCGTTTCTGAAATTCTTTTGAGTTCATTTCTTCAAATCGGGCAAGACGAGCCTTATTTTTTGCATGTCGACCTTTCGGTGAAGTTCTCACCCAATCCAGTTCAGCTTTGATGGCACGTAAATGCGAAGCTTCTTGCTTTTTCTCGCGCTCTAAACGCTCAGTCTTTTGCTCCAGCCAAGCCGTATAATTTCCCTTGTAAGGGATCCCTTCCCCCCTATCAAGCTCTAAAATCCATTCAGCAGCATTATCAAGAAAATACCTATCATGCGTAATCGCAACAACCGTTCCTTTGAATTCTTCTAAGTATCTTTCAAGCCATGCCACACTCTCAGCATCTAGATGGTTAGTGGGCTCATCGAGCAATAACATATCAGGCTTTGATAACAACAATCGACATAAAGCCACTCGTCGACGCTCGCCCCCAGACAAAACACTGATTTTGGCGTCCCAATCAGGTAATCGTAAAGCATCAGCGGCAATATTTAGTTGACGCTCGAGATCCCAGCCGCCACCCTCTTCAATCGCATGTTGCAATTCACCTTGCTCCAAAAGCAAACGATTCATTTCATCATCACTCATTGGCTCTGCAAATCGCATGCTCAATTCGTCAAATGCTTTCAGCTTATTTTTCATATCGATAACAGCTTCTTCTACGACTTCACGAACTGTTTTATCAAGATCAATTTCAGGTTCTTGCTGGAGATAGCCTATTTTAATCCCTTGGGCAGGCCGCGCTTCCCCTTCAAATTGCTTATCAACTCCAGCCATGATACGCAGCAAAGTTGATTTCCCAGAGCCATTGAGTCCTAAAACGCCAATTTTGGCGCCAGGATAAAAGCTCAAAGAAATGTCTTTTAAAATGAATCGTTGATTCTCAACAATCTTTGATACACGATTCATGGTAAAAATATATTGTGACATGGTTACTCCGCGTATATTCTCATTATCTATGCCCAATCAAGAATCACTTTATCTGATTGACCAGATGCCATTACTTCAAATCCTTTTTGATACTCATCGATAGGAAGAGTGTGGGTCATGATAGGAGATAAATTCAAACCACTTTGCAGCATAGCTATCATTTTATACCAAGTTTCATACATTTCTCGACCATAAATTCCCTTGACCACTAACCCCTTAAAAACAATCATACTCCAATCAACGGATGCTTCCTTAGGCGGGATCCCAAGAATAGCCATACGTCCCCCATGATTCATGGTTTTGACCATGTCACACAGTGCCATTGGATTGCCTGACATTTCGAGACCTATATCAAACCCTTCAACCATCTGAAGTTCATTCATCACCTCTTCGATAGATTGAGATTTGACATTGACTGCTCTCGTGGCTCCCATTTGACGCGCCAGCTCCAAACGATAATCATTCACATCAGTGATCACAATATGGCGAGCGCCAATATGTCTCATAATCGCCACAGCCATGATTCCGATTGGTCCGGCACCTGTGATTAAGACATCTTCACCGACCGCATCAAAAGCCAAAGCACAATGGGTTGCATTACCAAAGGGATCAAGAATAGCGGCTTGCTGACCACTGATATTGTCAGGAAGCGCGATCACATTTCTAGCAGGCATGACCAAATACTCTGCAAACGAACCTGGCCTATTAACCCCTATCCCTAAAGTATTGCGACATAAATGTTGTTTTCCTGCTCGACAATTACGACAATCTCCACAGGTGATGTGCCCTTCTCCTGAAACACGCATGCCAGGCTGTAACCCTTTCACTTCTGGCCCAACTTCAGCAATCTCTCCATAAAATTCATGTCCAACCACCATTGGGACAGGGATAGTGGCCTTTGCCCATTCATCCCAGGTATAAATATGAATATCAGTCCCACAGATAGCCGTTTTCTTGATTTTGATAAGGACATCATTGACCCCGAATGAAGGCATGGGTACATCCTCCATCCAAATCCCTGGTTCACGTTTTGCTTTGACTAGTGCTTTCATCTAAATAACTCCCAACTCTTTGCCTACTTTTTCAAAAGCCAGAAGTGCTTTATCTAAGTGATGTAATTCATGTGATGCTGACATTTGCGTGCGTATACGAGCCATCCCTTTAGGCACTACAGGAAATGAAAATCCAACAACATAAATCCCCTCATGCAAGAGACGCTCTGCCATCAAGCCTGCGACAACTGCATCACCCAACATCACCGGGATAATAGCATGTTCCCCTGGAATGAGCTTAAACCCTAGACGATCTAAACCTTGACGAAAGTAGTCGCTATTGCGCTTCAGTTTTTTCACCAAATCAGTATTTTTTTCTAAAAGAGTGAGAACTGCGATGGAGGTTTTTGCTATCACTGGCGCTAATGTATTGGAAAACAAATAAGGGCGAGAACGTTGTCGCAACCAATCAATGATGACACTATTTGAAGTCGTATATCCCCCTGATGCACCACCCAGGGCCTTACCTAAAGTACCAGTCAAAATATCAATCCGGGAAGTCACACCAAAATGTTCATGCGTACCACGCCCTTTTTCACCCATAAACCCAACTGCATGTGAATCATCAACCATCACCATGGCATCATATTTGTCAGCTAATTCACAAATAGCCGGTAAATTTGCCAAAATACCGTCCATAGAAAAGACACCATCTGTAGCGATTAATCGAAAACGAGCTTTTTTTGCTGCTATCAATTGTGTTTCTAAATCTTTCATGTCGTTATTGGCATACCGCAATCGCTCTGCTTTACACAATCTTATCCCATCAATAATACTGGCATGATTTAAAGCATCACTAATGATAGCGTCTTCTGGTCCCAAAAGTGTTTCAAATAACCCAGTATTCGCATCAAAACAAGAGGAATATAAAATCGTATCTTGTTTATTGAGAAATGAACTTATCTTTTTTTCAAGCATTTTATGAGGGGTTTGGGTACCACAAATAAACCGAACGGACGCCATGCCATAACCATACTGAGCTAGCGCTTGTTGCCCTTCAGCAATGAGGTCTGGATGATTAGCAAGACCTAAGTAGTTATTCGCGCAAAGATTGATGACCTCTTCATCATTCACTTTTACCATCGCTTGTTGTTGGCTGGAAATAACTCGCTCTGGCTTGTATAAACCCTCTGCCTGTAATTTATCCAGTTCATTTTGTAGAAATTCAGTGAAACGAGTATGCACATCTCTCTCCCTAAATAAATTTGCCGAATGATAACAATTATCAACTGAAATACAATTCTTGGCTGTTCATTCACCTTAATAAAGTTTACAATAGAAAATATTTTAATCAAAATAATTATAAAGTGAACGCTATTTGAGAACGGCTGTAGACCTGTTAAAATCCCTCAACGCTTTAACCTAGTACAACAATTTTCTTGGTGAATCTAATGAATACTCAATGTACTCGCACGAACATGATCAAACAACAGCTACGCACTGGAGACGTTCTCAATGAAAAGATCCTTCATCTATATGACAACATGAATCGCGATGAATTTGTGCCTGAATCATTCAAGCCTTTCGCCTATACCGATATGCAAATTCCACTCCCTCACCTACAACGTATGATGACACCTTTGGAAGAAGCCAAAATCCTGCAATCTTTAGATTTAAAAGGACATGAAGTCATCCTTGAAGTAGGCACCGGTTCAGGGTTTTTAACTGCTTTACTGAGTAGGCTCTGTAAAAAGGTAATCAGCATTGACTATTTTAGTGACTTTAGTACCATGGCACAGGAAAAATTGGCCGCTTTTCAATGCACCAACGTGGAACTCATCACAGATCGG
>JAKBCM010000097.1 GCA_021807845.1 Pseudomonadota bacterium | reverse complement strand
AGTCATTTAAGGGAACAATTATGTGAAATTAGTATTGGAAAAGGTGTCACTTCTATAGGAGAAGTCAAAACGATTGGCGGATTTATAGACCGGTATTTAACTACCATTGATACAGAGACAGGACAGACTTTTCGTGATGTTTTTGCACAGCAATTAAATCCATCTTTTTTTAGCAAAACAACCGCCAAAACCTTAGATTTTATTGAAACTCTAGCTAAATCTTATCGAAATAGCTCACTTCCTGTATATGAGTTTTTAGAAAGTAAAAATGAAGATGAATGGGTTATCGTGTCCATATAACCTAAATTAACCTTAAGAGTACTTCTGATTCGCAACAACTTCATCTTGATCTTCTAGTCTATATAAGAGAATAGTTTATACTTAATTCCGTAGTTTTTAATTCTTGACTTTATAGGATGTTGACGCCCCACAGACAACCCCTGAGAGATGGTCACGAAATTTGAACATAACTTAATGTTTTTAAATGAAATATGGCAAACTGCGTACGAGGGGGTTTTTATTTTGTGAGGATTTCTCACGAACAAGCTGTGGGGCGTTAACATCCTAAGATTTCAAGTGTCAAAAATTTTGGAATCGGGTTTATTCTTTGAAAGATTTTCAGGAGCATAAAATGGAACATGAAGTCATGGACTATGATGTGATCATTGTAGGTGGAGGCCCTGCGGGTTTAGCTGCGGCAATCAAACTAAAGCAATTGGCAATAGAACAACATCAGTCCATCCGTGTTTGTGTGCTTGAGAAAGGAGGACAAATCGGCGCTCATATATTGTCTGGCGCAGTCCTTGAACCTCGAAGTCTAAAAGAGTTACTGCCTGATAGTTGGCAAAACGCACCTTTAGATTCACCGGTCACTAAAGACAAATTTTTTTATTTAACCAAAGCGCGTGCCTATCGTCTCCCTACCCCAAAACCTATGCATAACAAGGGAAATTATATCGTCAGTTTAGGAGAGATCTGTCAGTTCTTAGCAAAAGAAGCAGAGTCTCTGGGATGCGATGTGTTTCCAGGATTCGCTGCAAGCTCTGTGTTATACAGTCCTGAAAATACAGTCATCGGAGTTGCAACTGGTGATATGGGAATTGATAAGACAGGTAACAAAACATCTAGTTATCAACCAGGTATGCACTTGCATGCCAAATGTACTTTATTTGCTGAAGGATGTCGCGGACAACTCAGTCAAGAATTGATGCATCACTTTCAATTGAGGAAAGATGTATCCCCTCAAACTTATGGATTAGGGATTAAAGAAATTTGGCGCATTCAACCCACTTTGCATAAACGAGGTGAAGTCATCCATACCGTGGGTTGGCCAATGGATCATAAAACGTATGGGGGATCATTTATCTATCATTTATCAGATAATCGATTAGCGATTGGGTTTGTTGTGGGGCTTGATTATCAAAATACGTGGCTGAATCCTTTTGCTGAAATGCAGCGTTTCAAAACCCACCCTTTCATAAGTCCTCTATTGGCTGGTGGAGAGCGTATAGCATATGGGGCACGTGCCCTTAATGAAGGGGGCTATCAATCCATGCCGAAGTTAACTTTTCCGGGGGGTATGCTCATTGGCGATGCAGCTGGTTTTTTAAACGTTGCCAAGATAAAAGGGATTCATACGGCCATAGAATCAGGTATTATCGCTGCAAAAATCTGCTTCCCTCAGCTATTTTCTGATACAAAACAATCCTCTCTTGAATTAACCGCTTATACTGAAGCCATTAAAAACTCTTGGGTTGGAAAGGAGTTATATCAAGTTCGTAATATTCGCCCTGGCTTTAAATATGGGCTCTTTCTTGGCTTGGCAAATGCTGCATTTGAAACGTATATCACTCATGGAAAATCACCCTGGACCTTAATCAATCATGCGGATAATAAAATGTTAAAATCGGCAAATTTGTCCAAAAAGATTGATTATCCTAAACCAGATGGCGTACTGACGTTTGATAGGCTATCTTCGGTATATTTATCCAATACTTTTCATGAAGAAAATCAACCTTGTCATTTAACGTTGCTTGATCCAACCCTTGCCATAAGCGTGAACTATAAACAATATGCTTCACCAGAAACACGCTATTGTCCTGCAAGTGTTTATGAAATTGTGAATGAAACCACAGAGCCAAAATTGCAAATTAATGCGCAAAATTGTATTCATTGCAAAACTTGTGACATCAAAGATCCTAAACAAAATATCATATGGCGCGCGCCTATGGGAGGCGGAGGTCCAAACTATCTGAATATGTAAGATTACTACTCTAGTGTGGTAATGGTTTAAAACCCACCTGCCCGCACTGCCCATCGTAAAAATAATCATATATGTACAAGGGTCGTCGACCAGTGTTCACAAAAATCATACCACTTGCAGTGGTGTCCACCCATTGTACGAGAGTTGGAGTTGGGGTATCTGGTGGAGGGTTACCATCCACCGTATCAAAGTTATACTGCATTGCGGGTGAATTTGTATTGCCCATCAAGATAGACATCAATATTCCTGCTGGCACTTCATCCATTGAGTTATAAGTACCCGCTGGCCATTCAGCACGCGGTAAGTCAATAAACATATAGTCAATGCCAACATCAAGTAGCGCTGTCCCACAGAACTGATTAGGTGACGGATAATTGGGAAAACTATAACAACCAGCTTGAGCATTAAAATCACCTGGGACGGATGAGTTGGGTGTTAATTGGATGACATCATAGGTTGTGTTTGTGGTAATGCCTAAAGCTAGGCCTGTTGTGGCCAGATCATCATTTGGAGTGAGATAATAACCTGGGCTCAAATCCGTTCCATTATTAGCATTGGTCAAGTGAAGAAAAGCATTAGCCGTAGGCGAGTCAAACAAATCTCCAGCTGTGGTGCTATTACGGTTAAATCCAACACCTAAGTAATGTAAATTGGGTAATGGAGGATTTGAATAACATGCTTTGGTAGATGGTCCGGTACAAAACGCTTTGTCAATCCCTAAGACCATGATTGGAATAGTTTCTACTGTAGCAGTGTCCGTTTCAATTCTTACTGGAGCCAAATAATAATTTCCCACATATGTATTACCACTGCTGTCATAATACTTAACGCCGACCGCGCCAGGTCCTATTACGTTACCGTTATTAGGCAACTCTTTACTTGGAACCACAACACCCAAAGAACCTGTGTCAATGGTGTAAACGTTTAGAGTCGTTGTTGGTGAGGATACATTGTATCCAACATCAGCATTGACTTGTAAAGCATTAGGTAAAGTCTGCACCAGAGGAATGTTATATTTGGTACTTCCATAAGTGCAAGACGGTGTGTTTTGTTTTAAAACTTGAGTCACACCAAGAGCTGCACCATTATTTGTGGGATCTTTAATCCAAGCATTGATTGAAATGTTATTTGGAAACGACTGACCGGAATAAGTAAACGTCACTGAACCTGTACTTGTCGTTGTCGAAGTTGGCGAAATTAATCCATTTGGCGCGCCATAAACATCGACATGTATGGGATTACTTTCACTCGGAATCAGAGGGCTTCCAGTTGAGTCACACATAGTCATGCTAATGGTAAACTGCTGTGGCGCATTAGGTGTGTTTCCTAATGGATTATTCACTGAGGTTACATTTGGCGAAAAGTTAATCACACTTGGCTGGCAGGTAGGAGCAGTCACTGGAAGAATTGCGGCTTTCGTGTTGCTCACTGAAAAAAGACAATACCCATTACTTTGTAAGCTACAACCAGATACGGCATAACCTGGTGTATTGATTTTAATTCCAGCAAATGGATAAGTATGATTGGGTATGGTTGTTAGCACATTTAAAATCAAAGCCGAAACATTATAATTTTGACAAGACAAAGAACCCTTGCCGTTTAAGCATAATGAAACATTGATGTTAGCAGCTGAGCCTGTTGCAGAAACCGTAAAAAGTGCTCCATTTCCAGAAAAAACACTGTGGCAAAATATCAACAGCCATATAGCAACCATATTCCTCATATGTTTTGTCATAGATTCCATTCCAATGTGCTAAATACCAATTCAGGTGGTTCCGTATCACCACCCTCTTTTGCGTTAAAAGTCATTCTAGCAGCCAGCAATCATGCCTACAAGTCATAGCTACTTAAGAAAATAAACATAGATGAAAAGGTTGATGAGCGTCAGTGGCAGCCCTATTTTAATAAACTCAAAAAATTCAAACCCTCTGATCCCTCTTTTTTCCATATTTTGGATAATAATGATATTAGATGCTGCACCTAAAATAGATAAATTACCAGCAATGGTGCTCCCCACGGCTAAAGATACTAAGCTTAAATTAGAATGAGAATGATGCATGAGGAGAGGCAAATACAAAGCGACCAATGGGACATTTGAAATAAACTGACTGAGAAGGATGCTGATGAACAAAATAACCGGAATATGGCTCACAGATATGTGAAAATGGTTCATATTCGTTTGAAAAAAACCACTATCCCATACACTTTGCATCAGAATAAAAGTGCTTGCGAAAAAAACCAAAGTCCCCCAATCCAGATTTTTTATAAAATTCCATCGCTGATGACTCAATAATATTGGCACAGCCGATAAAAGTGCAATATAGCTAAAATGGATGTGTATGTTTGCATGAAGAAAGTCCATGATCGCTTTCATACTCACCAGCATAACCATCATGATCAAACTTACTTTAACTAGCCTAACGGTATAACAATCACTGAAGGATGCAGGGATTGGTTTTTCAATAGATGTATTTAACCTAGCTCTGTAGATCAAATAAATGTAGAGGTAAGTTGCAACTAGATTTATTAATGTGGGAATGGTTAAGTATTTGATAAAAATAACAAAGGGAGAACTCATTCCCCCTTTTATCGCTATCAACAAATTCTGTGGATTGCCAATTGGACTCAAGACACTTCCAATCGTTATTGAAAAGGCTAACCCCAGAAGCAATGGTTTTATTAAATTCTGATGCGATTTACAGAGTTGCAATATAATAGGTGTACCAATGATGGCTATCGTATCATTCATCATGAGTGCGGCCCCTAACCCAAGTACAAAGACAATCAACAATAACGCTTCTTTCCCAGTGTTGGTGTAATAAAAAATGTGATCAGTGAAGTGCTCCAAATAACCGCTTTCTTCTGCAGCCTGAGATATCAAAAACACACCCAATAAATACAGCATGACATCCGGTTCAATGGCGGTGACTGCATGTGCAGGAGTAATTTGTTGAAACACGATAGCAGCAAAAGCCCCTGCTGCCATAATTGCCCATATAGGGATAAGTACGCTTGCAATTCTTCGCAATGCA
>JAKBCM010000096.1 GCA_021807845.1 Pseudomonadota bacterium | reverse complement strand
ATGAAGGACGACGATCAGCCCGCTGGTACCAATGAATCACTGGTTTTTCAGCAGAGTCCTTGTCTGGTGACAAAAGAACTTTCACTCGTTGATCTTTTAACAAAAGGGGGGCTAAATCGGGTTGAAACGCCATTAAATCAAGCGCTTGTTCTGCTGTCTTGATATAAGGAAGGATACGGTGCTTGTCTTCTTTTTCCGTTAGTTTTAAAAGGATGAGATTGGCAATACGATAATGATCCTCGGCTATTGCCCACTCCAGTGCTGTTCTGCTCTTTCCTGAAGGACTAGATCGCAAATGAACATCAGCTCCTTGCATAAGAAGATATTCTACAACCTCTTCACGACCCATATATGCAGCCCAAAGCAGTGGCGTTTGACCAAAATCATCAGCACAATTTAGCCACTCTGGATGAGAAGCCAGTAACTCTTTAACCACTTCGACGCGACCATATTCAGCCGCAAGATGAATCAAATGCTTCCCATGCAACAACCTCCGATGACTGAAAAGAGGTAGTAAATATATGACAACCTTCGAATGCCCATTCTTAGCCGCCAGATGAATAGCATCCAGATGATGATCCTCGTGACCGTGTCTATATGTCTTAGTCGCTAAATTGGCCCCTTTATCCACTAGATATTTCACCAGTTCCAAATGGCCATAGGATGATGCCCATAATAAAGGGGTTTGACCATAGGCATCGCAATAGTTAAGCCAACCCATATAAAACTCAAGCAATACTCTCACAATCTCACAACGACCCTTTCTGCTTGCAAAATGTATGATATGCATTTGTGGCACAGTAAAACGGGGCTTGATATGACTGGCAAACTTGAGAAAACACTGAACCACCTCAGGATGCCCACGATCTATCGCCCAAAATAGAGGGGGCATACCATGAGAACTGTGTTTTGGGCAGTTGGTAGCGATGCTCGAATCTGCGCCAAGCTTTAATAAGTACTCTACCACCAAGGGATGATTATAAGCCGCAGCATATCGAAGTGGGGTATGATCTACGTTACTCGTTGAATTTAATAAGGCAGCGTTTTTGGCAAGCATCAATTGAATACCCTGTAGCCACCCAAATTTTGCACAATAGTGGATAGCCAATAAACCGCCGTCATCCAATTGGGTAGTCAGCCATTTGGCATTGCCTTTTGCTAAGGCTTCGATATAAGCATCATCCTGTTTTTTAATGGCATCAATGAGGGCTTGTTTTTCTTCTTGTTTCATGGTTCACACGGTTCTGCTAAGGACAATCTTTCCAATCGCATCTCCACTTTCAAAATAAGCATGAGCTGCCGCAACGTCATCAATGGCAAATATTTTTTCGTCAATCAATGGTTTGATGAGACCTTGATCGACAAGTTCTGCCATTTTTGTCAATATTGTTTGATAATGAACACGATTTTTTCCAGTGATCAGTGGCAAAGGCTGCAAAATGGTATGGATGGTCAAGCCTTTTAAAAAAGCAGGCGTCAAATCATAGTGGCCTCTCGCATTAATGGAGAGGACTTGTCCATATAGAGAGGCGGCTTCAAAGCATTGAGGTAAATTATCGCCACCAACGGTATCGAAAACAACATCAAACCCAAGCCCATGCGTGTATTTTGTCACGTAAGTTTTCACGTCCATTTCTTTATAATGAATAGCAAAATCTGCACCTAACTGTTTTATCATGTCTAGTTTTGGGGACGATGAGCTCGTTGCGCTAACCCTCGCGCCTAAGTATTTTGCTAATTGAATGGCGATGTGTCCAACACCTCCTGTACCTCCATGAACCAGTACAGTTTGACCTTTTTCAACCTGTGCATACGTCACTAAGCCCTCAAAGGCCGTGAGTGAAACCAAAGGTAGAGCGGCTGATTCAATGAGTGAAAGGGTTTTGGGTTTATGAGCTATCAGATTGGCATCTGCAGCAACATATTCATCTAAACCTCCACCCATATCGAGAAACCCTCCAACACAGCCATATACCTCATCTCCCACTGAAAAATCGTGAACCCCTTCACCTATTTCTTCAATCACTCCAGCAACATCACCATGAAGCGTTGCTGGAAAAGACTTGATTAAATCAGGCATCATGCCTTTGCGAAGTTTACAATCCAGTGGATTAATGCTGGTCGCCATGACTTTGATGAGCACATAGCCTGGCTTCACCCGGGGCTTTGGCAAAGTATGTGCTGTAAAAACATGAGTATCGCCAAACTGAGTAATCACCATTGATTTCATTCATCACTCCTAAACATAGCTACAACAGAATCATTCTAACCTGTGACTGATGGCAGGCTCTGCTGTTCTCAGAACACCATCGGAGAGTTGGTTTATGGCCGAAGGAAACAGCTGATAACAGATATTGGGGCCAAGCAGCGTGAAGCTAGATTTCTCACTTTTTGCGAGAACAGTCGCCCCATAACACAAGGACTTATGAGACGTGCCGTCAGTAAAATGTTCTTTTACACAGAGAGGCGTTCCTTTGGTTTCTATCACCACACACGTCGCTTTTCTAGTCAGATTTTCTGATGGAAACCCTACTCTATTGAGCGCTTCAATAAAAGATTCAACTTCTTTTTTTTGAGCCTCTTTTTCAGATATTGGCCGATTGGTGCTTTGATAACCTAACAAAAACAAAGTTGACTCTGTGCGTTTCGGCATGCGTATCCTCGCTAAAGATATCCAATCATACTAATCGTTTAGATACAATATACCAGATTTTGACGAACCGATAGAACCTGGGGGACGGAGCACGTCACCCAGGCCTCTTAAAACAATGGTTTTATCCGCTCTACTCGTGACGAGTTATCTATTGCCCCAGACTTTCCAATGGGCGGGTGCGAAATTCAGGCTCAAATTTCATTGATTTTGACGAAAGCGTTTGCTCTTCTGTTTCAATAGATCTTGAGCCACAGTACGTTTCTTTCAAAAAGATGGTTAAAATCGTACCAAGCACGATCCCTGCTGGCACGATACTTAAAGCAAACGTGTAATCGCTAGCTGTATATACATGTAATCCATTGAGAAGCTGACCATTCGAATGCAAATCAAGTAACCGACCAATGATCGGAGGAAATACCATCCCCCCCAGCATGATAAACATGTTGGTAACAGCGACAGCAGTGCCTGCCATCTTTGCAGGATTGCTTTCTTTGCTTAACGCAAAACACAAAGGATGCGCACCGCAACAAAACCCTGTCAACAAGGCTATCATCAAGAGTTGGGTTAATGTTAAATCAGGAGCATAGAAAATTACATAAAGCAATACGGCAGTCATTGCGCTTGTTATCAACAAAGGTAAACGACGACGCTTAATTTTATCTGAAATGATCCCAATCACAGGACCGCCTACAATCCATCCAAAAAAAGTCATGGCAGATACGTTTGCCGCTTGCTGAGAAGTAATTTGGTGGGTCGTTTTAAAATAAGAAATACCATAAACATCTAACAACAAGATAGAAGGCAGATAGAGAAAGCAGCCAATAATTCCTATGAGCCAAGTTTGTGGATTCATAAAAATAACGCGTAATGCAGCAAACAATTGTTTCATTGTCATAGGGGCTTGCATGGCATGAATTGAATTTGCTTGTGGTTGCGGACGATGTCTTAAAGCAAATAGAATCACAAAACTCAGCGCAATACCAATAATGACCGCAGTTTGTAGAATGGGTTTATAACCAAAAACCTCAACGACTTTGGTGAGATATTTTTGTGAAAGAGCGCCGCTCGTCATACCGATGGCGGTTGTTAATCCTGCAGCAGCTGCAAAACGCGAGGCAGGCAACCAAATAGAAGCCAACTTTAATACCCCAATGTAAGCAAAAGCCGTTCCAAAACCAATCAATAGACGACCCGTACATGCCAGTGCAAAATTATCTGCCGAAACAAAAGTACCTAAACCTATAACGGTTATCAAACACGCAAAAAATAAAACCATGCGCACACCAAATTTATCGTAAATCATTCCTGCAGGAATTTGCATTGGGGTGTAGGAAAAATAATAAAAAGAAATCAGGGCTCCAAACTCAGTAGCAGAAATATTAAATGATTGAATCAAGTCATTTTGCATCACGCTTGGGGAGCTTCGTAAAAAATAGTTAAAACAGTAGAACAACATCCCTACAAAACAAATCATCCAAGGTAAATAGGGGTGTGTACTACGTTGGCTATGTTTAGTCATGCATAATTTCCTTTGAAAAGTTACTATATAGGATACCACTCGTAAGATAATTCTTATACTTGGGCAAGATATTATCCTATTTTGACCTCAGTTTGCTATAGTTTTCGCCCATAAAATAATCAGATTAATAAAACAGAGAACTACACTTATTCTATCTGAGTCTTTTCAAATATCAATAAAAGATTAAATTAGTATCCAAGGATACCTGCTGAACAGATTGTCGTAAGTCATAAAAGGGTGGAGTTGATGAGAACTCCAACCCTAGGACAACGCGAGGTTGATAGCTATGATTAAGCCACTCTTCTTTCAACCTTGGAAGAAAAAAAGATGTTGTTCCATCACACCTCTTTTTCCTATATTGGACTGAATTGAAGCAATTCATGCTTCAAGAGGAAGTGTAATGATTTCACATGAAATGTCAATATTAAATTTCCAAAGGAAAGATTAAGTTTCGTTTTGAGCTTCTATTTGCTGTTACATGAGACTTTTGTTATCCTATTGATTTTGGCCAAGCTCTTGTTATGGATAAATTAAATTTAGGCAAAGAATTCGCTATGCGTCTACGGGATAGCATGATTCAATCAGGATTTTATTCTTTGCGATCAAACTCAGGTGTTGATATAGATAAATTGGCAGAGTTATCCGGTCATTCACTACAGATTTGTCGAAAATACTTGCGCGGACAAGCCATTCCAGAGCCGGTCAAATTAGCAGAAATTGCATCGAAACTAAATGTTTCGCCTGGATGGCTTCTTTTTGGTGATCTGTATCCTCAAAATAACAAAATGAACACGCATATCCTGATTGATAAAAACTTGCTCCATTATATGTTTACCCAGGCGAGAACGTTATATCATACCAAACGAACAGATGATGAGCTCTCTGACTTTCTTGTAGATTTAACCAAAGAAGTGAGCTTAATCGATGCCAATGAAGAACAATCGAAGCAAATCATCGATCTTGTTCTTTCATCAGCCAAACACTTTAGTGCTAGGTAGCTAATGAATATAGCCTTAGATGTAACCAGGAATATGCCTTCCATTCAAACGATGCCCCATCCACCATACAAAGAGCTCCTTTCTACTCATACAATACATTACTATTTACTTTTAAACGTAAAAGAAACACATAATATCTTTTTATCTATGAA
>JAKBCM010000095.1 GCA_021807845.1 Pseudomonadota bacterium | reverse complement strand
TTTCTGCTTCGTTAATATAACGACCCATTGTGGCAAGAAATTCTTGTTCAGATTGATGAGACAGTCCAGGAAACTGAACAGCAGCAATTCGTACTTGGTCGGGATGATTTTTCTCTGTCGATGCACAAAGACATGTACTGAGTGCAACAAATAATAAAACCATCGTTTTTTTCATCACACCCTTCCTGTCTGAATCACACGTTAAATCGAAAATGCATCACATCTCCATCACATACCACATAATCTTTGCCTTCTAACCGCAATTTTCCAGCCTCTTTAGCGCCTTGCTCTCCACCATATTGAATGAACGCTTCATAAGCAATCACTTCAGCACGGATGAATCCCTTCTCAAAATCAGTATGGATCACTGCAGCCGCTTGTGGCGCTGTGGCCCCTCGGCGAATCGTCCAAGCACGAACTTCTTTAACCCCTGCTGTAAAATAGGTTTGCAAACCCAATAAATCATATCCTGCACGAATCACGCGATGTAAGCCAGGCTCTTTCAAGCCAAGATCAGCCATGAATTCTTGTCTATCTTTATCGTCTAGCTCAACCAATTCTGATTCTGTTGCAGCGCATAACGCAACCACACTGGCTTGCTCGGCTTCTGCATACGAATGAACTTTCTGAAGGAGCGGATTATCTTCATATCCATCATCATTGACATTTGCAATATAAAGGACGGGTTTTGCTGTGAGTAAAAATAATCGTCGAGTGATCAGCAACTCTTCTGATGACAGAGATAACGTGCGAACTGGATAACCCTGATCAAGATGCGCTTTTACTTTTTCAAGGGTTTGTTTTTCAAATAGAGCCTCTTTATGACCACTTTTCCCTAACTTACCTGCTTTATGGAGGGATTTTTCAACCGTATCCATATCAGCCAAAGCCAATTCAGTATTGACCACTTCAATATCACTGATAGGATCAACACGTCCTTCAACATGAATCACATCAGAATGCTCAAAGCAACGAACAACATGAGCAATAGCATCTGTTTCGCGAATATTAGCCAAAAATTGATTGCCCAAGCCTTCCCCACTCGCCGCGCCCTTAACAAGGCCTGCAATATCAACAAATTGCATCACGGCAGGAACCGTTTGCTGTGGATGCACAATGTCACTCAAAGCATCAAGACGAGCGTCAGGTACTGTGACCATACCAATGTTCGGCTCGATGGTGCAAAACGGATAATTAGCCGCTTCAATACCTGCCTTGGTTAAAGCATTAAATAAAGTGGATTTGCCAACATTGGGCAAACCAACAATTCCACATTTAAATCCCATAGCTGACCTCTCAGTTGCTACCCATTCAGTTGACTCATAGCCACAGATACCTCACCTGCCATGAGGGTTGGCAGCACCGCAATGCCTCTTTCGATGGCCTCTGATATCAATTGCCGATCCAACTCTGTGGGCTTGCCCAACACATAATTGAGCACTAAATCTTTATGCCCAGGATGTCCAATACCCACTCTCAACCGATGAAAATGAGTACTGCCTAATTGATGGATGATATCACGCAAACCATTATGCCCACCATGACCACCCCCCGTTTTTAGTTTGATACGTCCAGCAGGAAGATCCAAGTCATCGTGAACCACGATAAGCTCTTCAGGCGTGATTCGATAAAATTGACAAAAAGTCCGGATGGGTAACCCACTGAGATTCATAAATACTGAGGGAAGCATGGCCTGACAAGAGATCCCATTAATAGTTAACGACGTGATCTCGCCATGTAACTTTTTATCATCTTTGAACAAAGCATGATGATGTGTAGCTAAAGCCTCAACAAACCACCCCCCTGCATTATGGCGCGTGCGTGTATAGGCTGAACCTGGGTTTCGTAACCCAACAATTAACTTAATAGTCATCAGTCAATAAGTTCTTCATGTTAGCCACTTTCCAGCTTATCTCTTCTCTTAAAAAAAAGTATAGATGCTCAAAAAGAGTGCGGTTGGTAAAAAAACCACATGTAGGTTGGGCCTTTGGCCCAACAAATCCTACTATTCTTGGTTCTCTTCATCAGATGATTCAGCCGCTTTTGTATCAGCTGCTTCATCAGCACTCTCTTCAGAAGCTTCTTCCACTTCTTCTACTTCTTCTTCAATCACAGCGACCTTAGGAACGTGAATACTGACCACTGGGTGATCATGACCTGGTACTGTAGGATCAGCGGCTAAATGGACTCCTTTTGGCAACTTAATTTCCGATAAATGTAAAACATCATCGATGGCCATATTTCCAAGGTCTACTTCAATAAACTCAGGAAGATGCTGTGCTTGACAACGAACTTCTATTTGCATCATCGTGTGATTGACCATACCCCCTTCAATCACACCTGGCGCCTTATCTTCATTGATGAAGTGCAAAGGAATCATTTTAACCAACACATCTTTGGCTGAAACGCGTTGTAAATCCATGTGTAAAATAATCGGTTTGTAAGGATGGCGTTGTAAATCTTTGAGAATCACTCGTTCTACTTTACCATTCACATGCAAATCAAAAATACTCGAATAAATACTTTCAGTTTCCAAGGCTTTCATCACTTTGTTGTGAAGCAAATGGATAGATTGAGGCTCTTTATCACCGCCATATAAAACAGCAGGTACTTTGTTTTCAAGGCGACGTAGGCGGCGGCTCGCACCTTTCCCTATATCTGCTCTTGTTTCAGCTTCTAAAGAAATTGTTGACATGACTACTCTCCAAAAATAAAAATAGCCCATCCCGGTAACATGCGACCAAGTTACCGAATTTTGTAAATTTTCATACAAAAGAAAGGGACATGGGATGCGCATTGTACAATAAATTAAATTCAACTTGAAGTCACAGTTGATATTTTATAGAATATGGCACTTTGTTGAACCAGAATTGCCATTGATGCAAGTTGGAGAATAGTTATGTATGCGGTCATTAAAACTGGCGGAAAGCAGTATCGTGTCAAAGAGGGTGACCTCCTGAAAATAGAGCAGTTGCCTAATGAAGTTGGTAGCCAAGTTGAATTCACTGAGGTGCTGATGTTAACCGATGGGGATAAAGTCACTTGTGGTACTCCTTTGATTGCTAAAGCTGTTGTAAAAGCCGAGGTGATGCTTCACGATCGCCATAAAAAAATCAAAATCATTAAATTTCGACGTCGTAAACACCATATGAAACAAATGGGACATCGACAAAACTATACACAGGTCAAAATTACTGCAATAAGTAAGTAAGAGGATTAAAGAAATGGCTCATAAAAAAGCAGGCGGTAGTACCCGTAATGGTCGCGATTCAAACCCTAAGTATCTTGGCGTAAAACGATACGGTGGGCAATTGGTGAATGCTGGCGAGATTTTAGTTCGTCAACGCGGAACACGTTTCCATGCAGGCGTAGGCGTAGGTGTAGGTCGTGATCACACCCTATTTGCACTCGTTGCAGGAATTGTAAAATTTGTTACCAAAGGTGAAAAAAACCGAAAATATGTCGTGATTGATCCTGTTGCTCAAGAACAACAAGGATAACCAACAAAGGCATATCATTCTTTTCAATGAAATTCGTCGACGAAGCGGTTATTAAAGTACAAGCAGGCAACGGTGGTCATGGTTGCCTTAGTTTTCGTCGCGAAAAATTTATCCCCAGAGGCGGACCTGATGGTGGTGATGGTGGTGATGGTGGCAGTGTTTTCCTGATAGCAGAACAGGGATTAAACACGCTCATTGATTTCAGATACCAACGCAACTATAAAGCAGAAAATGGCCAGCAAGGAATGGGCGGGAATTGTACGGGAAAAAAAGGGGATGATTTATTCATCAAAGTTCCCATAGGCACCCTGGTTTATGATATGGAAACCGATGAACTACTGGGAGATATCAAACAAGCAGGAGATCAACTCCTAATTGCCCAAGGTGGCTTTCACGGCCTTGGCAATACCCGCTATAAAAGTAGCATTAACCGTGCTCCACGTCAGACCACTCAAGGGTCACCCGGTGAAACGCGACAATTACGATTGGAATTACGTGTGTTAGCTGATGTCGGTCTTTTGGGGTTACCCAATGCTGGCAAATCAACTCTGATTCGAGCCGTTTCAAGTGCAAAACCCAAAGTAGCTGATTATCCATTTACCACACTACATCCTGGATTAGGGGTGGTTAGAGTAGATGCTTACAAAAGTTTCGTGATGGCTGATATTCCTGGGCTCATAGAAGGAGCATCTGCAGGAGCAGGTCTTGGTCATCAGTTTCTCAGGCATTTGTCACGTACTTGTGTGTTGTTACATGTCATCGATATCGCACCTGTTGATGACTCTGATCCCATTGAATCAGCAAAAACCATTATTGAAGAATTGAGAGCCTATAACCCTGCGCTATTGAGCAAACCACGTTGGCTTGTTTTAAACAAGATAGATATGCTGCCTAACGAAGAAATGCGACAAGAAGCCATCAACAAGCTGATTGATGGTCTAAAATGGACGGGTAAAGTATTTGCTATTTCTGCCATCCGCGCCGAAGGAACTCAAGCCCTTTGCTATTCATTGATGCAATTGATCGATGAGATGAAGCAGACGGAAGGATAACCATTCAGCAGCATAATAAACGACATGAGGACCCCGATAGGGAATTTGGTGAGTTTCACTGCCGTGTTCTATGTCATTATGATACTTAATGGTGATACTCGTGGTGATCTTATCTTCTTGTTGTGACCAATATTCCTGAAGACCACTCAGATGAAAATAAAGCTCTGCAGTGTTGTTCTTGTTATGAAAAATGAGTTTATGATAATTGCTGGGTTTCTGGATCAAAGTTTGTAAAATACCACCCGTCACATCATCCAATATCACCATGCTTACATCCAGTTGGTCGATGACCGAACATAAACGCTCTGACGCTTTTTCTTCAGGAGGCGCAATGATATGAGAAGTAACCAATGGTTCAATCAATTGCCTCACCAAATGAGCTTCTGATTCATGGCAACGTACTTTAAACTCAAGGTAGGGCATGTCCAGACGATATCCAGTTTCACACGCCACAGATGACAGTGCGTTATCCAAAATCTCCGCTATCTCTCCCTCTGCTACGCCAAATAACCGCCATTTGTATAAGGACTGATCATGCTTTAGGATCGTTTGTTGTAACAAAGGCAAGACATAATCGTTAAACATAGGCAAACATTCGCGTGGCGGTCCTGGTAACATGATAAACAGTTTGTTTTGCCAACGATAATAACAACCCATTGCCGTACCATTGGGATTGGGTAGCGTCACAGCATCTGAAGGGAAAAGAGCCTGTTGTCGATTTCCAGGATTCAAAGTTAAATGTGCGCGTTTTAACCGAGTTTCTATATGAGCTAACGCTTCTGGAGATTCAACCAGAG
>JAKBCM010000094.1 GCA_021807845.1 Pseudomonadota bacterium | reverse complement strand
CTAACAAAATCGCTTTCTGGATATGCAAACGATTTTCACTTTGTTGAAAAACGACGGAGCATGCGCTGTCGGCCAGTGAATTGCTGACTTCTTTATCGCGCTCCATCGGCAAACAATGCATAAAAATTGCGTCAGGATCTGCATGTGCCATTAAGGCTTCATTGACTTGAAACCCTTCAAACACATGATCCGCACGCTGTGCTTCAAATCCCATGCTCGTCCAAACATCCGTATAGATAGCTTGTGCTTGTTTAACCGCTGCTTGAGGTGTTAAAAAAGCTTTAATATTGCCGCTATTTGATGTTAGTCGCCCCAATGCACGTGCAAGAATCCCAGGATCAGGCTGGCGGCTGTTTGGACAACAATAATGCACATTGATGCCCATTTGTGGCGCTAATAATAGGAAACTATGTAACATATTATTACCATCACCGATATAAGTCATCGTCAATCCAGAGAGTTCGCCCCAACATTCTGTGAGCGTCAATAAATCCGCAAGCACTTGGCAGGGATGATGTAAATTAGACAACCCATTGATGATCGGTACTTTCGCAACACGGGCCATTTGTTGTAAGGTATCGTCTGCGTGGGTACGGATCATGATGCCATGGCAATAACCGCTTAAGACATTGGCATAATCTTCTGGCGTTTCAGATTTACGCGTACTTTCGATGCTTTCAATGACATCGCCACCGAGTTCCCGCATCGCGATGGTAAAGCTAAACCGCGTCCGCAGAGATTGCTTATCAAAAATCAGTGCCAATTGTTGGCCGGATAAATCGGTTCTGAGTTGGTGGACGCGACGTTGGGCTTTGAGACGGATGGCCGTATTGATGAGAGCTTGAATTTGGGCTGGCTTAAGTTCTTCGCCCGTAAGTAGGTGCTTGTGATGGGTTGTAGATTGCATTTTGGGCGTGCTTTTAACACAAAAAAAAGGCCTTGTGGCAAGCTTTTGGGGCTTTACAGCCAAGTGTGTTGCATGTTTCATAACCACCTCGTCATTGTCGATTGAATAAATATTCAATATAATGTATTATTATACACTCAGAGATGTGAGAATGCAACCCCAAAAAAGAGGATTTATGAAAAAGAAGATTGAAAAGCCTAATAAAACTCAATTGATTGTCGCCATCCAATCGATGCTGCGAAATGGATGTTTTGAAACTCAGGACGACATTTGCCAAGCCCTTGAAAAAAAAGGGTTTGACGTCACTCAGGTGACGATTTCACGGATCATGAATAAGTTGGGTGCTGTGAAAATGAATGAAGATCAGAAGATGGTCTATCGATTACCGGTCGAAACAACGTCGATCAAGGCGCAAGATGCCTTAAGTCAATTTGTACTAAACATTCTGCGTAATGAGGTACTGATTGTGATTCATGTTGCGCCCGGCTCGGCCCAATTGGTTGCCCGATTATTGGATCAGCAACATAAATTGGGCATTTTAGGTACGATTGCGGGCGATGATACGATCGTGGTGATCCCTGAAAAAGTGGCTCAGATTGATCAATTAATGAAGAAGGTTTCGGAGCTTTTGTTGGGGAAAGGTGTTTAGTAAAAATAATGAAGTTGGCTTTTTGAAACTGGATTCCCGCCTCCGCGGGAATGACAGGCCGTTGTGGAGGTTTCAATCCCGAAAATTATCAAATTGCAGAGGAATATCCAGTTTTTGCTCGCGTAAAAAACTGATGGCTTCTTGAAGGTCATCACGTTTTTTGCCGGTGACTCTGACTTGATCACCTTGAATAGAGGCTTGAACCTTGCTCTTTTGTTCCTTGATCAATTTGGATATTTTCTTGGCATTTTCCGTATCAATACCCTGCTTGATTTCCACAATTTGTCGTGCTTCATGCAGACTCGTTTGGACATCTTTAAAAACAAGGATCCGAATATCCAATTGACGGGCCGCAACACGTTTTTCGAGGATATCTTTCATTTGCTTGAGTTGAAAATCCGTCGGCGCGCTCATCGTGAGCTTTTCATCTTTTAATTCAAACTTGGCTTTGACGCCCTTAAAATCAAAACGGTTATCGACTTCACGTTGGGCTTGATCAACGGCATTGGTAATTTCATGTTGATCAACTTTTGACACGATATCAAATGATGGCATGATTTTTTCTCCTAATGATTTTTTTCTAAAATCCACACTAATCCATTAATAGTGCTCTCTTCCTGTCTACGTAGCGCGACAGATTCACAAGCCCACACTGAGAAACCATATTTCTGGATCAATTCTAAAACATATTGCTCATGATGTGCAAAGCGGGCTGTGGTTTCTAATTTGTAAGGATAGTGAACCGATTTTTCCACCGTAAAGCAAAAAAAGCCTGAAGTTTGAAGCAAACGCATGGCTTCACAAAAAACAGCGTCTAAATCACCCACATAAATAAACACATCAGCCGCAAGAATAAGATCGGCTTTTTCTTGAATATTCACAAGTGCATGGAACAGATCATCTTCAATTAATTGATCATAAATCGATAGTTGTGCAGCAATCGCGAGCATTTTTTTTGATAAATCAATCCCAATTAATTTTCCGGCATAAGGCTTGAAGAGTTTACCACATAATCCTGTACCGCAACCGAGATCCAAGATCCGTGCAGCTTGAGGCTTTAATGAAGTCACGCTTTGAAGGCTTTTGAGCAATAATTGCGGCGCTTGATAACCCAGCGTATCGACCAAATGTCGATCATAATGATCGGCATAACGATCAAATAAATGCTGAATATAATCAGATGGTGCGGATGAAGGTGTGCATTCTTGTTTCATCGCTTGCAGCATGTAGGCGACAGAATGATTATTGGGTTTTAAAGCAAGTACACATTCATAATGTGCCATTGCTTTTTCTTTTTCTTTGAGCTCTGCATAAAGATTGGCAATGTTTTGATGCGCTTCCGACATGGCAGGATCCAAATCAATCGCTTTATTGTAATGCAAAATCGCGAGCTCTTTTTCACCTTTTTGATGAGCAATCACACCTAGATTGTATTGTAAATTAGCGGATTGATCACTGATGTGTGCTGCTTGTTTAAAGTAAATATCTGCACGGTTTAATTGTTGTTCCGCCAATAGGACAACGCCCAAATTATAAAGCGCTTCATAAAAATCAGGTTGGCGATCGAGGACTTTTTCATAATGATCGATGGCCAGTGTGTATTTTTCTTGCAATTGATAGAGTTTTCCCAATTGAAAATGCACTTGAGGCAAATGAGGGGCAAATTCTAGGATACTTTTTAAGCAATCAATGGCCCGATCAAATTCTTTTTCTTTATCGAAGATGCGGGCTAAATTATACCAAGCGGCCAAGTAATCTTGACGAAGATCCAAGGCTTTTCTGTAGCAATCCTTTGCCGCTTGAGTCTCATGAAGCCGATCATAGGCATTGCCCAGATTGTTATAAGACTCAGCATGGTTGGGATCACATTCCAAAGCTTGCCGATGGACGGCAATGGCTTCGGTAAATCGTTGTTGCGCCTGCAAGGTATTACCCAAATGATTATGGTAAGCGGGTTCATTGGGATCTTGTTCAATGGCCAAACGTAGGTAGCGCTCAGCTTGAACAAAATCGGATTGTTGTGCTGCAATGATCCCTAGCATATGGATCAAATCTGCCTGTGCGGGCTGGACTTCATGAGCTTGCTCAAAGAGTGCTTTTGCCTGATCAAGCTGCTTGGATTCGAAGGCTTTTTGCGCTTGAGCAAGGGTTTCTTCAAAAGATGAGGAGATATTTTTAATCATGATTTCATATTAACTCGAATCAAACCCCTCTGCCTACCCATCATAAAGAAACCGCTTGCATTAAGACTGAACATATGTTCTAATTTGCCGAGTTTGTGCCCGAGTCCTCACTGGGTTGCAGAAAGTAAAAAGTTTGTTCAGAGGAAAGAAATGTTAATACTTACAAGACGTCCGGGCGAATCCCTCGTAATTGGTGATGATCCTAAAGTGGAAATTATCGTGCTAAGCACGCGTGGTAACCAAGTGCGAATTGGGATCAATGCCCCTAAGGATGTTTCCGTGCATCGCGAAGAAATCTATAACCGGATTAAAGAAATGGAAGGAAAATCAAATGGCATTAAGGAAGCTCAGGGAGTTACTACTTCCGTAGATGAATAGGCATAGTCTTTGCAAACTCGGTCAATGATTGACCGAGCTGACTTTTAACTACTTATGAATTTTTCACTTCTCGTTAAAGTCGCACCCTTCGCTCATCAAGGCTCACTCACAGCTTATCGTTTCTGTATCGCCGCATTATCTTCTGGGCATTGCATTCTTCAAGTCTTCTTTTATCAAGATGGTGTCTATAATGCTTCATCCCTTAATACACCTGCTGGTGATGAGATTGATCTACCTATGCTCTGGGCCGAGCTTGCTAAGATCCACGGCATAGAACTCTCTCTTTGTAGTGCTTCTGCTGTTCGACGAGGCATCTTGGATGCTGCTTATGCTGAACAATTTGAAAAAACTGCTCATAATTTGCTTGCTCCCTTCAAAATCGCGAGTTTAACGCGATTTTTTGAGGTGGCTTCTCAGAATCGTTTGGTTGTTTTTGAGAGTTAAGTAACTCAAGTAATGCAATGACGGGATAACCTAGAAACTTGGAAAACTGATGAAACGAATCCTTTTCATCTTCCGTAACCCACCCTATGGAAATTCTACTTCCTCAGAAGGTCTTGATCTTCTACTGGGAGCCAGCGTCTTCGAATTTGAACTCAGTTTAGCTTTCATTGATGATGGTGTTTTTCAAATCAAATATAATCAACAAACGGATCCTCTTGGACTTAAAAACTTCTCTGCTATTTTAGCTGCCCTACCTCATTATGGCATCGAACACATCTATGTCGAACAAGAATCGCTGCAAAAGCGAGGTCTTCTTCAAACTGATCTGATTATTGAAACTAAACTCATCAGCGCTGCGCTTCTGTCTGATCAAATAATAAGCAGTGATTTTGTGTTTCATTTCTAATGCTATACTTCAAAAAGGCTGCGCTAACCCAACCTACGTCCTTATGAAAGAGCAAGCTTCATGAGCAAACCCGTAATCAATCTCATCTTAATTGAAAATAGTCAAGAAGACAGCGCCCGACTAATCAAATTTCTGGAATCTTCCGAAGACATTCACTTTCAAATCACTCATCTTCACCTATTACGGGAATTTGAGGCTTATCCCGATCAAACGCACTTCGAAATCATGCTGCTCGATCTTGGCCAGGCCTTCCTGGCCGCTGGCAGCCGTGACCACGTCGAAATCCTTTTGCAGCAGCCAGGTCAGGGAGCGCAGGATGTTCGGTTCGTCGTCAACGCAAAGAATGCGTCCTTTTCTTTCAGTCATTTGGTAACTCTCCAACTAGTACCACGAATTCAAAGGCTGGCATTAGGC
>JAKBCM010000003.1 GCA_021807845.1 Pseudomonadota bacterium | reverse complement strand
CAAAAACGGACGGTATTATCGCACAAGAAGTCATGAATCAAATGACTGATTTTGCAAAAGCTGCTGCAGATACTCTGCCCGATCAAACCTATTGGATCTTTTCAAGCTTAACGATTTTAGGTCCGGCTATTTTGAGCGAGATACGACATGCAGACATTTTTTTGCCAGAATCTGATTTCATAGGTCCGTTATGGAATTACATAGATGGTGGTTGCTCTGTTGTGGGGGGACTACTTCAACTGACTGATAAATATCATCATAGACCCATCATGAACAAAATCAAAGGTCTCTTAAACTCACTATCTGGAACACAAATCATCACGTTAACTGCAATTAATTTCGCATTGTTTGGCGCTCCAGCTTTTGGTGCTGCAGCAGGAGTTGGGTTTATTTTGAATCTTGATGATATGGTCCGCGTGTGTAGGCGTCACTATACTTTTGACTATTGGGTAAAAGACAGTTTGGCTGAACTAGATACCATCAATACCATTATTATTCCTGATTTAAAAAAACAAATTGCTGAGCTTGAATCCATCAATCAAAATGAAGAAGGAAAATTGACCCGTTGGATGTTAATGCGCAAAAAACACCGCCTTGAGGAATTTATAGAACAAAAAGAGCAAATAGAGCAAGATATGATCCATCGATTTGCTTTGCGACAATATAGTGCGATTGACGAAGTAGACTCTGCAACGACAAAACAACATCAAAATGAATTAAGACAATTTAACAGGCGCATACAGGATAGTCTATTACAACAAAACACTCATCAAGACACCCACGATTTCTTAAAACAACTAGATTCCCTTGGAAATGAAATCATTAGCCAAGACTCCATCATCTCTTTTCAACATGGATCCGAAACAAAAACACTTGATTTTGCAACGTGTGACAAGGCTGAAAAAGCCATAGCAAAAAGACTGAAAACCGATATTTTCAACGCTTGTAAAAACACATTTATTTGGGGAATCGCTTTTGCTGGGATGTTATGCCTTTGTTTTCCAATCCCACCCATACAAATAGTAGGACTAGCTCTTGTTGGACTTTCTACGACTTTATATCTCATTAAAAATATAAAACAAATTGGAAAGGGATTGGTAGCCATGAAAGATTGTTTCTTTAAACCAGCCGCAATGACGAACTCTCAGTCGAACGCCCTTATTTCGTCAACAGATGCATCAGAGGACGATCTTTCTGAAACATTACCCAATGATCTGAACAATTGATATCATATTATCACTACATTTCTAAAGGACTAGAATGATCATTCAAGAAATTGCTGAAAATGGCATCATTTTTGCGCTGACAGGAGCATTTACAGGACTGATGTCAGGCATTCTTGGGATAGGCGGTGGGATGATCGTTGTTCCCGCGCTCGTATTTATATTTCATCATACTCACCTCATTGCGCCTGCTTATGAAATGCATGTGGCTGCTGGAAGTTCTTTTGCTATCATGATCTTCACAGCACAGGCCTCTGTTCGTGCCCATCATAAAAAAAGCTCCATACTATGGAATATCTATTTTCAACTCGCCCCCGGAATCATTTTAGGCGCTATATCTGGTGCACTAACCGCAGCAGTCCTATCTACTCATTGGCTCAAAATCATCTTAGGGGTGGTATTGTTTTTTATTGGAATTAAAATGTTGTTTAACCTACAAGTCACAGAAGCTCGCCAATTTCCACCTCGGTGGATCGATCGCCTCATCAGCTTTATCATTGGTTTTAAATCAGGACTTTTAGGGATTGGTGGAGGTGCTGTCATCGTTCCTTATCTGAGTTATTGTGGCATTGACCCTCGTAAAATACCTGCTGTCTCAGCCATCTGTACGCTTACTGTCTCAATCATTGGCACCATTGCTTTTATCTATACTGGATATCATCGGCCAGGCCTACCAGCAGATACAACTGGTTTTTTATATTGGCCAGCAATCATCTGCATAGCCATCCCTAGTATGTTATTTGCACCACTTGGTGCGAGCTTGACATATATTTTACCGCGTACTCAGTTAAAATATGGTTTCGTGTTGATCCTTTTTTTTGCCTCGATTAGCTTGATTTTTTAGGAACCAATCCTCATGAGTGACTTTTTCCAAGCTCCACCGACCTTAGGTAATCAATATGATGACGACCGAGTACTTCAATCTTATCTTCTCTGGAAAATACCCGTTGCATTTCGTGAAGAAATCATGACGGATCTTCGTCGTTTAGGACAGCGCGTAGTGATATTTATCAATTGGGTCAACAAGCAGAAATCAATCCCCCTTGTCATATCCCTTTTGATCCTTGGGGAAAAAGAATTGATCATATTGAAGTTTCTTCCGCCTGGAAACAACTGGATTGCATTTCGGCTGAAGAAAGATTAATTGCCATAGGCTATGAACGTGCTTATGGTGTTTTTTCACGAGTCTATCAGTTTGCCAAGATTTATCTGTTTCATCCCTCATCAGCCATTTATACTTGCCCACTTGCCATGACTGATGGTGCAGCACGAGCGATAGAGCTTTATGGTGATGAACACCTGAAAAGCAGGGCTTTGCACCATCTTACTTCTGCTGATCCTGCTGAATTCTGGACTTCTGGTCAATGGATGACGGAACGAACTGGCGGCTCTGATGTGAGTGGCACATCAACCATCGCGACCCCTTGTGGTGAACAATTTTATTTACATGGAACCAAATGGTTTACTTCAGCGACCACCTCTCAAATAGCCATGACTTTAGCCCGTATCAAAGGATCACCGGCTGGGAGCAAAGGGCTTAGTCTTTTTTACCTAGAACTTCGTAATCAAGATGGGCAATTAAATGGTCTATGCATCAACCGTTTAAAGGACAAACTGGGGACCAAAGCCCTGCCCACTGCTGAGTTAACCCTCAATGGCACATTAGCTACCCTCATCGGTGGTAGCGGAGATGGGGTCAAGAAGATTTCATCGCTATTTAATATCACCCGTATATATAATGCGTGCTGCGCAGTTGGATACATGCGCCGAACCATAGCTTTGGCACGCGATTATGCATATAAACGCCAAGCATTTGGTAAAACACTTGCCGAACATGGCCTTCACCTTGAAACCTTAGCAACCCTACAAGTAGAATTTGAAGCAGCCTTTCACCTAGTCTTTTACACCATTGAACAATTAGGAAAAGATGAACTCGGTCAAGCAAACGCTCATGACAAAGCGCTATTACGACTTTTAACCCCACTGGTAAAGTTATATACGGCAAAAAAGGCCATCTCTGTTGTCAGTGAAGGGCTCGAATCATTTGGCGGTGCAGGCTATATCGAAGATACAGGATTGCCTAAGTTACTACGAGATACCCAAGTATTATCCATTTGGGAGGGGACAACCAATGTATTAAGTCTGGATGCTTTACGCGCCATTCGAAAAGAAAATGCCCTCGAACCTTTTTTGAGCGACATAGAGAAGCGTCTCAAGTCAATAAAAGCCACTGAACTCACTGAAGCGCAAGCAAAAACACGTGATGCCCTGACCATTCTATATCGGTTTGTAGATGAACTAGCAAAGAAGAATGATGAGGACCAACAAACGATGGCCCGGCAGTTTGCATTCAGTTTGACAGAGACATTTGCTGCAAGCCTATTGTTGGAGCACGCTGATTGGGCTTTATTGAATAATCATGATCCGAAGCCCGCGATATCGGCAAAACGTTGGTGCGCAAAACACTTAACCCAACCATTCAACCTCTTTGAAACAGATAGAAAAGACACAAAATTGTTGGCACTTGATCGATGACTGAACCACGACCACGTAGCCTTGATGGAGCTACGCTCCATCAAGGCTACGTGGGCTTCCACTCGTTTTTACCGGTCGTGGTCTGGTAGAATGCCTCTACGCTTCTTCCTCTTGTCGACGTAAAAATGCTGGAATATCTAAGTAATCAACATCTGGAATCGCATTGCTGTTTTGTTTGATAGGCGACACACTTGCTGCTTGCTTTCTTATCACAGCCGGTCGTTCCAGTTGTTGATAATCAAGAGAACCATCTATTTTTCGTGATTCAATCAAGCGTGCTTTGCTGGTTGCTTGCTGTTGCTGTTGCTGTTTTTGTCTAGTATCACCAAGACCCGTCACAATCACAGTCACTCTCATTTCTTCAGTCATTTCAGGATCAATGACAGTACCGACCACCACTGTTGCATCATCGGAAATAAACTCTTTGACCACATCACCGACTTCTTCAAACTCGCCAATCGACATATCAATACCTGCGGTAATATTGACCAAAATACCACGAGCACCAGAAAAATTGACATCTTCTAGAAGAGGTGAGGCAATAGCTGCTTCGGCTGCTTGGCGAGCTCTTTCTTCGCCCTTAGCACTACCCGTACCCATCATCGCCATGCCCATTTCAGACATGACTGTGCGTACGTCAGCAAAGTCTACATTGATAAGACCTGGTCGAGTGATCAAATCAGAAATGCCTTTGACAGCACCCAACAACACATTGTTTGCCGCTTTGAAAGCATTCAACAAACTAATGTTTTTACCTAAAACACTCAATAACTTGTTGTTTGGAATCGTGATGAGAGAATCAACATGCTCTGCTAATCGACGGATCCCTTCATCTGCTGCTAAAGCACGCTGTTTTCCTTCAAAGGAAAATGGTTTGGTGACCACTGCTACGGTTAAAATGCCAAGCTCTTTTGCTACTTCTGCAAATACAGGAGCCGCTCCCGTTCCAGTACCACCGCCCATACCCGCGGTGATGAACACCATATCAGCGCCTTGCAACACTTCTTTGATTCGTTCACGATCCTCTTCAGCCGCTTCTCTACCGATCTGGGGGTTAGCTCCAGCACCCAATCCTTTTGTAAGCGTATCGCCTAATTGAATCAGTATCTTTGCATTGGAGTTTTTGAGCGCCTGTGCATCTGTATTTGCACAAATAAAATCAACACCATCGATATTTTCGGCAACCATATGCTCGACCGCGTTGCCGCCGCCACCGCCGACACCGACGACTTTAATTACGGCATTCTCCTGTTGGCTTTCCATTATTTCAAACATCACATTACCTCGCGTCGTCAAGTTGCTTAAAAATTGCCATTAAACCATTTTTTCATTCGAGTCCACACCCCATTTGCATTGTCACTCAAAATGGGTACATTATAACCGCCTTCATATTGTTGTTGAAGACCATGCAACAATAATCCAACTGCTGTCGCCATAGAAGGATTAGATTGAGCCTCTGCCAACCCTGAAATCTGTTGAGCACACCCTTTGCGCACCGGCATTTCGAAACTCATTTCAGCTAATTCAATGGCACCATGGACATTGGAAGCACCACCTGTTAATACAATTCCTGCTGCCACCAAATCCTCAAATCCACTTCTTCTTAACTCATTTCGTACCAATGAAAAAAGTTCTTCATATCGTGCCGAAACAACATCAGATAATGCTTTTGCCGATATTTTTCGACCAGGCCGTTCATTCACACTCAAAACTTCAATCATTTGATTGGCATTAGCTAGCTCAGACATGGCACAGCCATGATTCAACTTGATGCTTTCTGCGGATTTAGTGGGCGTTCTTAATGCCATTGCAATATCGTTAGTGACTTGATCGCCCGCAATAGGGATCACAGCAGTATGTTGTATCGCACCTTCAAAGAAAATAGCAATATCCGTTGTACCCCCACCGATATCCACCAGGCACACACCGAGCTCTTTTTCATCTTCGGTCAATACAGAATGACTAGAAGCCAATTGCTCAAGAATAATATCATGAACATCCAACCCACAACATCGGACACATTTTGCAATATTCTGAGCTGCACTTACAGCCCCTGTTACGATATGCACCCGTGCTTCCAAACGCACACCAGACATACCTACCGGCTCACGAATACTGCCTTGATTATCAATAATAAATTCTTGAGGTAAAATATGAAGAATTTTTTGATCAGCAGGAATCACCACAGCCTTAGCCGCATCAATCACGCGATCAATATCTGCTTGTGAAACTTCTTGGTCACGAATGGCCACAATCCCATGAGAATTCAAGCTGCGGATATGGCTACCGGCAATACCAGTATAGACCGTATGGACTTCACAACCTGCCATTAACTCTGCTTCTTGAACTGCCCGCTGGATTGAGTTCACGGTTGCCTCTATATCAACAACCACGCCGCGCTTTAATCCTCGTGAAGGATGCCTGCCAATACCAATGATTTCTATCGTGCCATCAACAGACACCTCACCCACCAACGCCAAGACTTTGGATGTGCCAATATCTAAGCCGGTAATGATATTTTTTTCTGTTTTTTTTGCCATTATTTTCCCAATTAGTGCTTCCATTGCACAGCCATACCGCGTGCATAACGTAAATCAACACTGGTGATTTGCTCTGGCTTATCTGCAAATACCGCAGGATAAGCTTTACAAAACCGCAACAGACGTTTTTCTAAATCGCGCTTTCCTAGCCGCAAATACACCCCATTTGTTAACAAAAGCTCCCAAGCCTGATTATCACGCAATTGCAATGACTGAGCATGTAAACCATACATTGCTAATAGCTTACTCAATTTTTGATAAATTTGTAAGACGTCTGCCTGTTGATCATTAGGACCGCTCAATTGCGGTAAATTGAGTTCACTGGGAAACTTTTCCTGATTGATGATATCGCCTGTATCAGTTAGCAAGCCATTGTTCCATATTGCAACAGGATGCTTTTCCACCATCGTTATTTTCAAAGTATCTGGCCATATACGTTCAATATAGACCTTCTCACTCCAAGAGAGCCCCAAAAGATCATGATGTAACTTACGGACTGGCAATGAAAAAAAGCTAGCATCAAGATATTTTGATAACACTGCTTCCAACTGTTTTCTTGAGATGTGTTGATAGCTCGCCGCAATCTTCACAGTATTTATCGGAAACCGATGAAAATCTGCCAGAAATAAATAAATGATACGGGTGGTTAATATCAACGCACAAATCACTAATACCGTTAACAGACTGGAATAACGTAACTGTTCTGTTTCCCTACCCATTGACTCATCCTATCTTTTCATTGGTAATGTCTCACCAATTGCTGACGATTCTCGTGTCTTATGATTGCTAAACGGATTAGGCTATCTAACAACGCTTGATAAGATAAACCACTGGCTTGCCACATTTTGGGATAACAACTGATTGGGGTAAAGCCAGGAATCGTATTGATTTCATTAAAATAGATATCACCCGTATGCTCGTTTACAAAAAAATCAACTCTAGCCATACCAATACACTTAAGACTGGTAAAGATATCAGATGAAATGTGTTGAAGACGTGTCGTGAGCTCTTTGTCCAAGTCCGCTGGAATGATTAAATCCGTTTTTTCACTTTCCAAATACTTAGCCGCATATGAATAAAACCCATCGGGATGATGCACACGAATCTCTGCAGGCAGACTCACTAGTGGCGCGCCAGTTGGCAAGAAATTTTCAAGAACGGATAATTCAATTTCTCGCCCTTTGATACATTCCTCAACTAAGACTTCATCATCATATCGTCTTGCATCAGCAATTGCCGCCTTAAGCTCTTCCATATGGTTTGCTTTATGAATCCCCACACTTGAGCCCATGGAACATGGTTTAACAAATACCGGCAAACCGAATTCTTCCACGATTTGCTGACATAATGGCTCAATATTGTCATGTTCTTTATGCCAAAGAATGAGTCGATAGCGAGCGGATTGGATCCCATTGGCACGCACAATACGCCGGGCCATGTCTTTATCCATACCAATCGCAGAGGATAATACCCCACATCCCACGTAAGCAACCCCTGCTAATTCGAGTAGCCCTTGCATCACACCATCTTCATAGAGTGGGCCATGCATCATGGGAAACACAACGTCGGCATCAACAGCAAAACGGCCATTTACAATCAAACTCTCCAATGGGCGTGAAAGAGGTGTCACAACAGGCAATGAGTCGGGATAGTTCAATAATTCATGATAGTCATTGATAAAGCAACGGCCTTCTTTATCAATACCTATAGGGGTCACATGATATCTTGCACTATCCAGGTTGGCTAACACTGAGGCTGCTGAAATCAAAGAGACTTCATGTTCACCCGATTTGCCACCATATAGTAAAATAAGATTAATTGGGTTAAGCATTATTCATCTCCAAGGATATGTACCTCGCGAATCAATTCAATCGCTGTTTTTTCATACACTGTTTTTCTTACCAATTGTATTAGGGATTCAATATCGTTCGATGAAGCCAACCCCTCATGATTGATGATAAAATTTGCATGTTTCTCTGATACCACAGCACCACCTATACGCATCCCCTTCAACCCACACGTCTCTATCAATTTAGCCGCGTAATGATTAGGGGGATTTCTAAAAACAGAACCACAATTATATTCGCTTGTTGGCTGTGTCTCGGCCCGATGAGCTAATAGCTCTTTAATGAGGTCTAATGATTTTTCTTTTTCACCGGGAATAAGACGACACGTTGCAGCAATAAACCATTCATTTTCTAACCCTTCTACATGCCGGTAAGCAACATGAAAATCCGTAGGTTTTCGGCGTCTGATTTCGCCAGTTCGGGTCATCGTTTCTACTTCAACCACATGGTTCCAAGTTTCACCATTAAAACAACCTGCATTCATTCGTAAAGCACCACCCATCGTTCCCGGAATACCTGCCCAGAATTCGCCACCTGCCAAATGATTTCGTGCGCAAAATCTTGCCATTTTAGCACAAGAAACGCCCGCTTCAACACGAATCAAATCATCTCCTATGAGGCTCGCTTCATTCAAGCATCCCTGAGTTAGAATGACCGTTCCTGAAAACCCAACATCTCGAATCAAAGAATTGCTTCCAAGTCCCAACCAAAGCAGTGGTTCTTCCTTAGGCAGTTGTTTGATAAAAGACGATAGATCAGCAATGCCAGCTGGTTTATACAGTGCTTTCGCCAAACCACCCACACGCCAGGTGGTATAGTCAGCTAAAGACTCGTTAAAGAGCAAACGCCCTTCTTCTATCTGCGGCTTTACCGTTTCGTTGTTCACACAGACTCTCTCTCAGTTTGCATTAAGTTGATAGCCAACTGACCGATGTTACCTGCCCCTTGCATGAGAATAACATCGTCATCTCGAACCAATCGATTTAAATTTTGCTCTAAATTTTGCTCTGTAACCAACATCGCCTTTGTTGATTTTTGATTGATCTGGCTCACCAAAGATTCACTGCTGATCCCTGGAATGACTGTTTCTCCTGCTGAATAGATATCCAGCAATAACAATTCATCCGCCAAACTCAAAACATCAACAAAATCTCTAAACAGTTCTTTCGTACGAGTATAACGATGCGGTTGAAATACGTGCACGAGTCGTTTATCCGGCCAAACCGCACGAAAAGCATCGATGGTCGCTCTAATCTCTTGTGGGTGATGGCCATAATCATCCACCACCAATGAAGTTCCAGAGGAAAAATGACGTTCACCTAACATTTGAAAACGTCTTCCTACCCCTTGAAACATTAATAATCCACGGACAATAGAATCATCATCCACACCCAATTCTGTCGCAATTGCAATGGCTGCTAATGCGTTCAATACATTGTGACGTCCAGGCCATTTAAACTGAATAGATAACTCACGGTGAGGCGTAGGCCTGACTACCTTAAATTCGCTCAACAAGCCATTTTGACTCCATTGGATTGCTCGATATTGCGCTTTCTCGTTAAACCCATACGTCAACGTAGGTCTTTGAATTCGAGGGATGATGTTTGCAACTTCTTCATCATCCAAACAAAGAACTGCCAACCCATAAAAAGGGAGGTGATGTAAAAATTCAACAAATGTACTTCTGAGCTTATCGAAATCTCCACCATAAGTACCCATGTGATCAGCATCAATATTGGTTACAACAGCCATCATTGGCTTTAAAAATAAGAAAGACGCATCGCTTTCGTCTGCCTCAACCACAAAATAAGCAGATTTTCCTAACTGAGCGTTACTGCCACAACTGTTTAATTTTCCACCGATAACAAAACTGGGATCAAGACCTCCTTCTCCAAGTAGACTACTGACTAAACTTGTCGTTGTGGTCTTGCCATGAGTTCCCGCAATAGCGATACCATGGCGAAATCTCATCAGTTCAGCAAGCATGGCCGCCCGAGGAATCACAGGGATTCTATTCGCGAAAGCTTCGCTGATTTCAGGATTATTCTCATCAATGGCCGTAGATCGGACCACTGCATCAGCATGATTGATATTTTCGACGCGATGTCCTATGTGCACTTCTATGCCTAAAGATCGCAAGCGCTGAACGACTCGACTTTCAGAAACATCTGAGCCTGTAATGCGATAACCTTCATTATGCAATACTTCGGCAATGCCACACATGCCAGCGCCACCTATCCCTACAAAATGAATATGCTCTACTCGTCCCATTCTGGGCGATAGAAAATTATTTTTGCTACCCACACTACCCCCTTATGCCGATCGCAACCCCAGCGATTGCCACCGATTTTCATGATCGATACGCAACAATAGCGCGATAACCATACAATTAACCACAATGCTTGCACCACCATAACTCAATAACGGTAGTGTCAACCCTTTCGTAGGCAACAACCCTGCATTAACGCCCATATTGATAGCCGCTTGCAACCCGAGCCAAAACGTAATCCCATAAGCACAATAAGCTGCGAATGGCCTCTCTTGTACAAGCGCATTGAACCCAATCATCAACCCTCTCCACACAAGTATACTATATAAAACCAATACCAGCAGAATACCTATCAAACCAAGCTCTTCTGCAAGGACTGCAAATAAAAAATCAGTGTGAGCTTCTGGCAAATAGAATAATTTTTGAACGCCATCGCCCAAACCAACTCCCAGCCATCCTCCGCGACCAAAAGCAATCAATGATTGGGTCAATTGATAGCCGCTTTTAAATTGATCAGCCCAGGGATTCAGAAATGCGGTCAAGCGAGCCACGCGATAGGGAGATGAAACAGCAAGCATCGCCAAACAGATGCCCACACCTATTAATAATCCGAGATAATATCGCAATTTTACCCCGGCAAGAAAAAGCATAGCCATCACCGTACACGAAATCACAACAGCTGCACCAAAATCTGGCTCTAAAAGTAAAAAAAACACCACAATACCCAAAACAATCATCGGCCTGATAAAACCTAAAATACTCTCATTGACCTGATCTTTCTGGCGCACCAGATAACCTGATAAATAAAAGATCATCGTCATTTTAGCCAATTCGGATACCTGAAGCCCAATAGGTCCCAATGAGAGCCATCGTCTACTGCCATTGACAATCCGCCCAATCCCTGGAATCAACACTAAAATAAGCATCAGCAAACAAATAAAGAGCAAAGGAACACTAAATTTGTCCCACACACTGCTATCAATTCGCATCACAATCAATCCTGCTATCAAACCGATGGATAGATAGCAAACTTGACGAATCAAAAAATGAAAGGGTTGATGATACAGTTTCGTCGAAACCATAACTGAGCTAGAAGCAACCATCATAAGACCAATGAACAATAATCCCACCACAGACACGATTAACCATTTATCATACAAAGCAAGCGGTTTATGAGTGGGTTTACTACGGTGGCTATAATGTCTAGGTTGTATTGTTGCGCTCATAGTGCGCCTACAGCTTGAATGAATATCTCTCCTCGATGATTAAAATCTCGAAACATATCAAGACTTGCACAGGCGGGGGACAATAAGACAACATCGCCTTCTTCTGCGTTTGATTTTGCAATCATGACTGCATCGTTCAGGTTAGATGCTCGTTTAACCTGAACAACACTTCCAAGGGCTTTTTCTAATAGATCCGCATCTTCGCCAATCAATACAAGTGCTCGCACATATTCTGCCACTGGTGCTTGAAGTTCTGTAAAATCAGCCCCTTTGCCTTGCCCGCCCGCAATCAGCACAATCTTTCCTTGCATAGAACCACCAATCCCTGAAATGGCAGATATGGTTGCTCCGATATTGGTTCCTTTTGAATCATTGATCCAGTCTACCCCATTGATGGTTCTGACCCATTCAGTACGGTGAGGTAGCCCTCTAAATTGCTCTAAAACAGCCACCATAGTAGACCATTTAACGCCCACGACATCAGCCAAAGCACAAGATGCCAGAGCATTTTGCCAATTGTGTCGACCTTTTAATCGTAAAGCTTCTGTGGAGAGTATGTGCTCTTGTCCATAACAAAGAAAAGTCCCCCCCTCTTTGCTTATCACCCCCCATTGTCGATCGTGTGGTGCGTCTAAGCCAAAACTTGACACGTGCGATGTGATGGCTGTGTCGCTCAAATGAGGCGTCGTGAATGGATCTTCACGATTAAATACCAACGTTTTTGCTTGATGATAGATTCGTTGCTTAGCCTTCACATAAGCATCCATACTGTGATGCCTATCAAGATGATCAGAAGTTACATTTAAAATAGTTGCTGCAATTGGGCTAAGAGAATAGGTCAAATCCAACTGGAAACTGGACAATTCTAAAACCCATAAATCATAGGATATGTCATTATCAAGTAAATCAAGCACCGGTAACCCTATGTTGCCCGCAACCGCCACTGAAAAACCAGCCGCTTTGGCCATTTCACCAACCAATGTTGTGACCGTTGACTTACCATTGGTTCCTGTGATGGCAATGATGGGGACTTTCACTTCTCTGGCCAAACATTCAATATCCCCTATCACCGGTATGCCTAGGTCCACGGCTTGCCTGATGCTGGGATCGTCAAGAGAAACACCTGGACTACTGATGATTTCAGTGAGCTGTCCAAAGAGCGTTTGTGGAATTTTTTCTAGAAAAACATCTACCCCAGGAAATTCCGCCTGAAAAGCAGATAACCCTTCGGGTGCAACCCGCGTATCAAAAACCACGAATGCTTTATTTCGTCGTTTTAAATAACGGGCAATAGAGTGTCCTGTTTTCCCTAATCCCGCTACAAGATAAAGTGAAGGCATAGACGTTCCTTATCTAAGCTTTAGCGTCGCCAAACCACAAAGGACAAAGACCACGGTAATGATCCAAAATCGTACAATAACCTTTGGTTCAGTCCACCCTTTTAATTCAAAATGATGATGCAGTGGCGCCATTCGAAACAACCGTTTTCCTCCAGTCCATTTAAAATAACCCACTTGTAAAATGACGGATAACGTTTCAAGAACAAACAAACCACCCATGATCAATAACACCAATTCTTGGCGCACAATGATTGCTACGATCCCAAGGGCCGCCCCCAACGCCAACGAGCCAACATCACCCATAAACACTTGAGCAGGATAACTATTGTACCAAAGAAAACCAAGGCCCGCACCGACAATAGCCGAACAAAAAATAGTGAGCTCGCCCGTATTTGGCACAAAAGGAATGGCCAGATAATGAGCATAAATAGCATTGCTGGAAGCATAAGAAAATACGCCTAAAGCACCCGCAACCATGACAATTGGCATGATGGCTAATCCGTCAAGACCATCCGTCAGATTCACTGCATTACTGCTACCAACGATGACAAAATAAGCTAAAACTGGAAAAAACGGACCTAAACTTATCAACCAAGTTTTGAAAAAGGGAACAGCCAGTTGTGTCTGTATAGGAATACTTGCAGAAGTGTAAAGATATAAAACAGCAGCCAGTGCAACCGCAGACTGCCAAAAATATTTCCATCTTGCGGGCAATCCTTTGCTGTTTTTTAACACCAATTTTCGATAATCATCAACCCATCCCACAAGGCCGCAGCCGATGGTCACAAAAAGAACCAACCACAGGCTCGATTGACGCAAGTCGCCCCATAGCAAACAGCTCACCGTTATGGCTAATAAAATCAATACCCCACCCATCGTTGGTGTACCTGATTTTGAAAAATGACTCTTAGGACCATCGTCACGCACCACTTGCCCTATTTGTAATTTTTTCAACCAAGTAATCATCAGTGGACCATAGAATAGTGCAACCAGTAACGCAGTCAGCGCGGCTAATATCGAGCGAAATGTGAGGTATTGAAACACTCTAAACGCATGGTACTGTCCTTGTAGTAATTGCGTAACCCAGTAAAGCATAGATGTATACCCCTCTCGAAAAGCAGTGATTTAAAAAAGCGCACAGCATAGCACAAGCCTTCAGGAACCGCGAATGATTCACTCCAGCAATTGCGCCACAATGTTCTCCATTTTGCTTGACCGAGACCCCTTGACTAAAACAGTGGTATTGGCATCCAAATGATGAAGTAATTCTTCGACCAAGGCCTCTTGGGAAGGGTAATGTTTGCCATTTGCTCCATAAGCTTTTGCCGTCAATTCACTGTGTCTACCACAGGTCATTAGCATATCAATTCCCTGTTTATAAGCCTCTGTACCAACTTCTTTATGATGCGCCTCAGAAGACATACCAAGCTCTCCCATATCCCCAAAAACAAAAATACGTCTCCCTTTGCGGTTTGCCAACACATCAATCGCTGATAAAGATGAACGTAAATTAGCATTGTAGGTATCATCAATGATCAAAGCATCATGCTTACCCTGACGAAATGTCATGCGACCTTGTACACCACGAAAATGATTAAGGCCCGTGGCAATATCTGATAATCCTATCCCGATTGCATACGTACAGCTTGCCGAAGCCAAAGCGTTACAAACATTGTGCATCCCAGGGACCTGTAGCACTATTGCTGTCTCCCCCTCGGGCGTGATTAATACAAACTCACCACAACCTGCATGATTCAAAGAAATGTCTTTTGCATAAACATCAGCATTGTGCGTCGCTGAGAAACGCAGTTGTTTTTTATGAGTGAGCGATGAATCCCAATAATGTGCAAAAGCATCATCATCATTGATAACAGCAGTTCCTGCTGGCAAAAGGCCTTGATGAATTTCACCTTTTGCACGCGCTACACCTTCTATCGATCCAAACCCTTCGAGATGAGCCGGTGCAATATTATTAATGAGCGTCACGTGGGGTTGAACAATAGCCACGATATGGGCTATTTCACCTAAGTGGTTTGCGCCAAGCTCAAAGACTGCATACTGATGTGCTTGTTGTAATTGTAGAACACTTAAGGGCACCCCAATATGATTATTCAAGTTTCCAGGGGTAGCATAGGATGGCTTGGGTAAAATAGACGCTATCATTTCTTTAACAGTTGTCTTACCATTGCTCCCCGTCAATGCAATGACCTTACAAGATAATTGTTGTCGGTGAGCCAACGCAATCGAGGCCAATGCTTTGATGGTGTCAGGGACCACTAACGTGGGTATTCCAAGATCAGAGACTTTATGCGAACAAACAACCGCTGCGGCTCCCTTTGAAACAGCATCTTGAATAAAATCATGACCATCAAAGCTATCTCCATGAATAGCGACAAACACATTCCCTGGTTTTAATTGTCGACTGTCAATACTAAGCCCTGTTAAGGCGCTATCTCGAGGACAGGGAAGCGTTAAGGCTGAAGAAATATCTGATAATCTCATCATTAATCTCCTACTGGTTCAGCACACATCTCATCCAGATTCAACCGACGATAATAACGGTCAATACTTTTATCGGATAAGGGTTGTCGTTGATCATCGAGCAAAAAAGTATCCAATCCCTCACTCAATTGCTTAGCAGTATCTAACATAATAGCAAAACGCTCGCCATCAATGGTTGGATTTCCCGATGCTCGCATAAACAAACATAGCCCATGCACACTAAAAGCACCAATATTTTGCAAATCAAACACCCCAGTGGGAGTTGCCGCAGCCAAACTGCATAACACAGGCCCCTGACCATTAGGTGATTGATGCCGATGAAATAATTGGCCTTCACCAAATCTGAGTCCAGACGCCAAAACCGTCTGTAATAATTCATATCCAGCCAATTGCCGATTCTCTTTTGCCAATAGAAACATCATCAAAGAAGGCACTTGCTCCTTATTTGCAACGGGTTTACTTTCTTCAGTCACAACCACTCGAGGCTCAGATTTGTTGAATGTTCGACCAGGCACTATCGTAGGCTGAATAGGTGTTTGTTGCAGACTAGGTCTTATCTTAGGCTCAAAAGCAGGCTCCAGTTCAGTGTCATTCTCCGCTATGTTAACCTTACGGACAGCAATGATGTCATCATGATGCTGTGGTTTTTGCACCTCCCGATTCACTGGGGGTTCATAGTTAGATAGTTGTAAACTCTGTCGCCTTGCTTTCATCATTCGATGAATAGCAAAAATGACACTAATCAGTAATATAACATTGAGAATCAAACTCCAATTTTCCTGCATCATTCTCTCCTACAAAGCCATTTCATGTCCACGAGATAAAGTTTCAGCCACATCTACCTGAACCACTCGAGACACCCCAGGTTCGCGCATAGTCACCCCAATCAAATGGTCCGCCATCTCCATTGTTACCTTGTTGTGCGTAATAAACAAGAATTGCACTAATTGTGACATCTCTTTAACCAGATTACAAAATCTTCCAATATTTAAGTCATCCAAAGGCGCATCAACTTCATCCAGCATACAAAAGGGTGAGGGATTCTGTTGAAAAATAGCAAAAACAAGTGCAACAGCGGTCATTGCCTTTTCTCCCCCTGACAGCAAATGAATCGTACTATTTCGCTTACCCGGAGGTTGTGCCATCACCAAAATGCCGGTTTCTAAAAGATTATCACATGACAGCTCCAACAAAGCACGACCACCACCAAATAAACGAGGAAAAAGAGCCTGAAATCTCATATTGATTTGATCAAATGTTTCTTTGAATCGCTTTTCTGTTTCCTTATCCATTTTGCTGATTGCAGTTTCCAAGGTTGTGAGCGCTTCTGATAGATCCTGGATTTGACTATCTAGTTCAAGCTTTCGCTCTAACTCTATCTGATGCTCATCAATTGCCATTAAGTTAATCGCCCCCAAACGTTTGATTTTTTCATCAAGTAAACTGGCATTTTGCTCATGCTGAGCCAAAGTCACGTCTGGAGGAATATCGGCTAAAACCGCTGAAACCTCTGTGCCAAGTTCTTGCAGCTGTTCAACAAAGCCCTCTGCTCGCACCAGAAAGGCTTGCTCTTGTATATGTGCTTGTTGAATTTTATCTTGGAGATTCACCGCTTGATGCTCTTCTTCTTTCAGCAGGCGTGAGCCTTCATGCACATGGTTTTGTAAATCAGCCAAATGTTGTCGTTGTTTGCCTAATTGTTCCTCTAATTCTTGATGGTTCTGAACTTTTTCAGCAAGCGTTTGCTGTAGCAATGGGTAAGGATGATTTAACTCTAAAAGACGTTCGTTGATGACTTGTAAACGTTGATGTAGAACATCCCGATGTTGCTCCTCACGCTTGACGAGTTCCTGTTTTTGTGAGGCTCTGAGTGACTCTTGATTGTATGTCAGTTCTGCTTGGTGCAATTCACTCTGGGTTTCATGGATGGTTTTACGTAGGGTCAACACATGATTTTCAAGGCTGTGTTTATCCTCGGATAGGTGTTGAAATTGTAAGTCCAGTTCTAGGACACGCTCCTTTAGCGTTTGACATTTTTGGATTTGGAAAACGCTCTTTGCCATCCATTCTTCAATTTGTTGCAGCAATTCTTCTTTTTCATGAGACAAGTGGATTGCCTTCGTCTCAGTATCGCTGAGCACTTGCTTTTTTTGATTCAATTGAGTTTCAACCGCTCTTAAACGAGCCAGTGTTTTAGCCAAATTTTCTTGCAATTGCTGATGGACAATACCATGAGCCACTAAGTTTTGATGGGCTTTATCACGGCGTTTTGCTAAGTCTTCAAGTTGATCTTGCTCTATTGTTAATACTTCTTGCATTTTTTCCAGGGCAATCTGACGAGATAACACTTGAGCGTCATTTTCTGTCTCTTCTCCAAACACCTTCACCCAAGCATGAGAAAGCCAATAACCATCTCGCGTGATCACCGACTCTGTCTCATTTAAATGAGGAAGCCATTCTTGTGCCTCCAAAAGAGTGCTCGCCACAAAAATGTCATCTAATCTCTTAGGCCAACCAGGCATAAACCCCGAGAGGTGATCAGATAATCGAGGATACGGATGGTTCGTGTGTTTTTTAGGAATGGTAGGTAGAACAAAAAGGGCATGGTGGCCTCTCAATTCACTGAGATAAGGCCAAAGAGCCTCCATCGAGTCAAGAACAATAGCATGATTGCTTTCTGCCAATACCCACTCAAAAATGGGTAACCAAGGTGCTTCTACTTTGATGGTCTCTGCCAATCGTGGCGTATTTTGCCAATGATTTAAGCCACCCGATACTTGTTTTTCACTGCGCAAACAGGCATTTTGTTCTGTTCTTAGGATGGCTTCTTCTTTTAAAAGCCCCTGCACTTTGTCGTGAGCTTGATGCAGAGATTGTTCAATGTCACTTAATTGTTGACGTAATTCAGTTTCTTTCATCACTTGCTGACGGACTTCATCACTGTCTAATTGATGTTGCTGGGTTAAAACTTGATACTCTGTTTCCAGCGCTTGTAATGCACTTTTGATGGGATCCACCAAAAGCATGGTTTGTTCACTTTGGTTTTTTTCAAACAAAACTTGAGCATGAGCATATTGTTGTTCTATATGTTGTAATTGTAACTGCTCTATTTCAACAGCTCGTTGTCCTTGATGAAGCTCCGTTTGCATCTGCTTGAATTGTAGGTCTTTCTCTGATTTTTTGATCTCAAGCTGTTGCAATGTTTGTTGATGGTTTTGATTTTTTTGCAGAAGGGATTGAACTTGGGTTTGTAATAAAGCCAAGTCGTGCTCTGAATAAATAGAAGTATCTTGACAGGCTTTGAGTTGATTCATTGCATGCTCTATATCTTTTTCTATTTGAAGCTTATCTTTCTGGAGACGTTCATTTTCACGCGCCAATTGATGCAAACTTTCTTCGAGTCTAGCTATTTCGGTGTTTAATTGATAAAAGTGTGTTTGGAGCCCACCCATCGATGCTTCTGCTGCCTGGATTTGTTCCTTTTTATCAACCATGTCTTTGGTGATTCTGACCATCTTCGTCTGATGTTGATCATAGCCAAGTGTCATCGCTGATATGTCTTGGTGAATCAGCGTCTGCTCATTGATCTCTCTTTGCCATCGCAAAGCCAGCATTTCAGTCTTAATCAAACGCTCCTGCTCTTTCAGCATTTTATAACGTGTGGCCACTTGTGCTTGGCGTTGTAGACGCTCCAATTGCTTTTGTTGTTCAGCTCGAATATCAGCAAGTCGCGCTAAGTTTTCAACGATTCCATCTATTTTTTGTAAAGCTTCGCGGCGACGTTCTTTATATTTAGAAACCAAAGCGGCCTCTTCTATAAAAACTCTAAGATCTTCCGGACGGGCTTCTACTATCCGAGTGATCATGTCTTGGCCAATGATTGAATATCCGCGCGTACCCGCCCCTGTCCCCAGAAAGATATCGGTGATATCTCGGCGTCGACAACGACTACCATTCAGATAATAAGAAGAATCACCCTCTCGGGTCACGATGCGCTTGATTGATATTTCATGGAAAGCGCTATACTGCCCTCCTATTCGACCTAAGCTATTATCAAACAAGAGTTCAACACAAGCTTGACCAATTGATTTGCGCTCTGAAGAACCGTTGAAAATCACGTCCGTCATGGATTCTCCACGCAACGTTTTTGAAGAGCTTTCACCCATCACCCAACGAACAGCATCGATGATATTCGATTTGCCACAACCATTAGGCCCAACTACAGCTATCAATTGACTATCGAAGGGAATGACGGTTGGCTCGACAAACGACTTAAAACCAGCTAATTTTAACTGCTTAAGATGCATGTATAGGACGCTAACGAAAAATAACTCTGATTGTAACGTATATACCTATTGGATACGAACACATTTTAGGCTTTTAAACAACAGCATCACTCCTCACGTTATCTCGATCGCGAGGAGTTACACCTGAAGCGAGGAATGCGTGAACAACGATTCGGAATTAACTGAGCTGATGCAGTCTGTGGCTATGAAAAGCATGTCTTTGTTAACCAACATGCAACATGATTCAACACACATTTCGATGATCGTAGAAAAGTACTTCGAATTATTCATGGATTTTCAAACCTTATTGACGGCCTTGTTCAAAAACCCTGTGAAAATCACCGACTTGCAAAAAGCCTATTGGCAAGATGCCTTTGGCCTCCTTCAAGAACATCTTGAAAACTGGATGACCGGACGCCCCAAAGCCTCCACCGATAAACGCTTTTTGAGTGAAGAATGGGTCAATAACCCATTATTTAATTTGCTTTGTCAGCAATATCTTTTGGCCAGTGAGCATTTTAATTCGTTACTGCTACATCTTGACTTTGGTGATAAACAAACAGAGAAGCGTATTCAGTTTTTCATGCGTCAATATTTGGATGCGTTATCTCCAGATAACTTTTTTCATACCAACCCGCAGCTGATGGCTGAAACCATTAAAAGCCACGGTAAAAATTTACTGCGTGGATTAAAAAATCTATTGGGAGATATGGAAAGTGGCTCCCCTCAGTTATTGATGAAAATGACTGACATGGATGCATTTACGGTAGGGAAGAACCTTGCAATCACTGAAGGGAAAGTCGTGTTTAAAAATCATCTCATGGAATTGATTCAATATACACCACAAACACCCAAAGTCCGATCCACTCCGCTATTGATAATCCCTCCCTGGATTAATAAGTATTATATTTTGGATTTAAGCCCTCATAATTCATTCGTACGATGGCTCGTTTCTCAAGGGATTACTGTTTTTATGATATCTTGGGCTAACCCCGATGCGAGTTATGCCAATAAAGGCCTTTATGACTATCTGCATGAGGGCCCCATCTCAGCCATTAACGTCATCAAAAAACAGTTACATATCAAACAATTAAACCTACTCGGTTTTTGTATTGGTGGAACACTTTTGGCCATTTTGCTTGCATACTATAAAGCCCTCAACAACAATCCGATTCGATCAGCGACTTTTCTTGCTTCGATGATTGATTTCAGTGATCCAGGCGATATATCCGTTTTTATTGATGAAAAACAGTTAACCAAACTTGAAGAAAAAATGAATAAAAAAGGCTATTTGGAAGGACATTTTATGGCGCAAGCATTTAATTCCTTACGTGCCAGTGACTTAATCTGGTCTGTTTTTATTCGCAATTATTTACGAGGCCATGATCCTGTTCCTTTTGATCTTTTATATTGGAACGCAGACTCCACCAATATGCCTGCCAAAATGCATTCCCAATATTTGCGTTGGATGTATTTGAACAATGATTTGGTTAAACCTGGAAAAATCCATTTAGACCCTGTGGCTATCGATGTCACAAAGATTGATACACCCACTTTTTTTGTTTCAACGCAAAAAGACCACATCGCGCCATGGAAAACAACCTACTTAGGATTTCAGTTGATGAAGGGCCGCAAACGTTTTCTCTTAGGCGGCTCAGGACATATCGGTGGCATTATCATTCCACCAGGGACTGACAAATATGGTTTTTACCAAAATCACCATGAATATCAAAGCCCAGAAGAATGGCTGCAACATGCCGTTCATCAACCAGGCTCTTGGTGGCCTGAATGGTTTGCTTGGCTGAAAAAAGAATCAGGGCGTCAAATCAAGGCCCCACTTATGAGTGAATTACCATACAAACCCTTAATGGATGCCCCCGGTAGTTATGTCAAAGTCGGCTGGAAAACAAGACCTTGATCCCACAAATGTGGGATTGATTTCATGTGACGACGTGACGTAAGATGAGTTTCCAACCTCAAAAAGAGTCGTCAATGAACCTTGCAATTAGCAAAACAAGGAGTGCTATTGGCATCCATGCAAAGCCTGTCTCTGTGGAAGTACACTTATCAAATGGCATACCAGGATTTACGATTGTAGGGCTTGCTGAAACCGCCGTAAAAGAAAGCAAAGACAGAGTAAGAAGTGCCATTATTAATAGCCAATTCGAATTCCCTTGTCGAAGAATCACTGTGAATCTTGCACCTGCTGATTTGCCTAAAACAGGGAGTGGTTTTGACTTACCCATCGCAATAGGAATTCTTGCCGCCTCAGGACAAATTTCTCCACAAAAGCTTGCAACCCACGAGTTTATAGGAGAGTTAGCACTCAACGGTCATTTGCGAGGCGTATCTGCTATTCTCCCTATTATCTTAGCGACCTATAAAGAAAGGCAACCCATCATCATTGCGATCGCTAATGGCGAAGAAGCTTCTGTCGTAGGCTATGACGGAGTGTATTGCGCAGACAGTTTGCGTGCTGTGTGTAGCTATTTATGTCAAGATACCCCCTTACATCCTCTCCCTAAACGATCGGAAGGCATCGAAGATGAATGTGTGCTTGATTGGTCTGACGTCAAAGGCCAACATCATGCCAAACATGCTATGGAAATTGCCGCTTGTGGGGGACATAGTATTTTGTTAAATGGCCCTCCCGGCAGTGGTAAAACCATGCTGGCCAAGCGATTTTCTACCCTATTACCAGAACTCTCAGAAGAAGAAGCTTTTGAGTGTGCGGCCATCCATTCTATTCGAGGTCAATTGCCAAACCTTAAAAATTGGCGCCAACCCCCATTCCGATCGCCACATCATACAGCCTCTCCAATCGCACTGATCGGAGGAGGCTCACCACCAAAGCCTGGTGAAATTTCACTCGCACATCATGGCGTCTTATTTCTAGATGAGCTCCCGGAATTTCAACGCCATGTTCTAGAAACATTGCGCGAACCTCTTGAATCAGGCAGCATTTGTATTTCAAGAGCCGCCATTCAAACCGATTTTCCAGCGCGTTTTCAATTACTAGCAGCAATGAATCCATGCCCCTGTGGACAATGGGGAAACCCTCAGGCAAACTGCTTATGTTCTCCAGATA
>JAKBCM010000093.1 GCA_021807845.1 Pseudomonadota bacterium | reverse complement strand
TCTTCACCGTCTACTAGGCTGGCCGAAATGGGTTGATTTTCTGCGGTCCGTTGCTCACATACTCCTCTGTATGCTGCGCTACGGTCCTCTAAAATCAACCCATTTCATCTCAGCCTAGCGACTGTGAAGACAGGTTCTAAGACCTACGTCATCCCGAACAACGTGAGGGATCTCCTGATATTTAGGAGATGTCTCGCAAAGCTCGACATGACGTGCGTATTATGGATGCCTGTCTACCTTAATTGTATACTGTGACTCCGTTTTCAAGCAGACACGTGTAAATAGATTTGTCAGTCATTGGCGTGAAATCGTTTGCATTTAATACTTGATACGTTAAGGTCAGTGTGTCGTCGTCAGCAATCTTATATTTAACATAATCATAGACAGGCTTGTTCGGCATGCTGTGATTATTTAAGGTGAAATGAGTGAGTGAGGTGGCCATATATTTATTGAACACTTGAATCGCTTTAGGGGTATAAACACTGATTAATTCCGGGCCATTTTTGTTGCTAGCGGAAATACATTTTGAGAGATCAATCGTGATATGAATGGTTTGGCCATGAATGACTGCTGATTTGATGTCGCTAAAATGCGGTAATTCATTGGCGAAAGAGAGGGTTGATAAGAGTAGAGAGGGTAACAGGGTATATAATTTCATTGTTTGCATCCTTTAAATGGTCATGTTCATCCACCAGGTGCTCTCCTGAACGCCACACAGAAATGAGCAACGAGTTTAGGGGAGGGCAGTATAGCACTGCTGGACCATTGCCTCAAAATCTTGCCCATGATAGAGTTTCAAGTTCTCTAAATTTCAATTTTTTAGCCCGAGTCGTTCAGCTTGTGTCAAGGCGGACAAACAATGAAGTCTAGTAAGCTCAGAAAAATGTACTTATGGTTGATTGAGTTATCGCCTCATTTACGCAGCCTTTTGATTCGAACTCTTTATAATACGTATGTTAGATATAATAAACCTCAAAAATCTATCTTTTTGAATTACGGTTATCATGATGATGCTGTCTTATCTTTACATCAGAAAGATGAACTCAATCGATATTTTATTCAGCTTTATCATCGGGTTGTTCGCGACATTGATTTAGAACACAAAGATGTGGTTGAAGTGGGATGTGGGCAAGGTGGAGGAGGCTCTTTTTTGATAGAGTATAAAAATCCTCGCTCCTATATTGGGATTGATTTGTCTGCTAAAGCAATTCAGATCTGCAAGCACAATTCCAAGTTTGCAGAAGCAAAATGGTTGCAGGGTTCTGCAGAGGCTTTACCTATTCCCGACGAAAGTATAGATGTTGTCGTTAATGTAGAATCATCCCACTGTTATTATTCAATGGAACAGTTTTTGCATGAAGTGTGGCGTATACTCCGACCCAATGGGTATTTTGCGTTCACTGATCTCCGCAACATTGAGCACGTTAAAGCGCTAGATGATGCCTTGCAATCATCCAATATGCGAATCTTGCAACGCATGGATATTACCCAGCAAGTCATCGATTCATTGGATTATGTCTCAGATAGACGAAAAACACAGATCAACGCAACATTTCCACGATTTTTACGTCAGTCCATACGCGAGCTATGTGCAGTGAAGGGGTCTAGTACTTATTTGGGATTTATCAGCGGACGACGGAAATATTTCTATTATTTATTACAAAAGTCGAGCATCACATCACAATAGCATGATGAAGAATGACTGACCCACTCAAGATGACGCTATCAATAAGGAGCTGATGATGTCGAACAGAGATAACGAGGATATCGATCACATCAATCGTCAGGAAGAATCTATTGCTATCGTTGGGATGAGTTGTCGTTTTCCTAAAGCAGATGATATCGATGCGTTTTTATCGTTACTAGAAAACGGCGCTAGCGGTATGGCCGATATTTCTCTCGAACGTTGGGATAATCAGCACTATTACGATGCGAATGTTGATGCTCCTGGTAAACTCTATATCAAACAATTGGGTTTGATCAGTCATATCAAAGATTTTGATGCGGATTTTTTTAATATCAGCCCTCGTGAGGCCAAGTTTTTGTCACCCCATGTGCGTGTGTTTTTAGAAACCTGCACGCATGCCCTTGAACATGCAAACATCCCGCTTGATGCAATCAAGCACAGTCAAACGGGGGTGTTTGTGGGTTGTAAAGTCGATGACTTTGTACGACTTTTGGCTCATCAAGAGGTCAGTCTGGAAGAGTTAGATATTTATTACGCAACCGGTACCGCGTCTCATGCATTGCCAGGGCGCGTGGCTTATGCGTTTGACCTTCAAGGACCATTACAATCAATTGATGCTGCCTGCTCTTCTTCGATGACCGCTATTCATAATGCTTGTATGAGTTTGCAAGCAGGTGAATGTGATATGGCCATTGCAGGGGGAGTCAACATCGTTTTGACCCCTGAAGGCAATATTGCTTTGTCGAGGGGGAAAGTGTTGTCACCTGAAAGTCGATGCAAAACATTCAGTGAAGATGCTGATGGTTATGCACGGAGTGAAGGATGTGGTGTACTTATCTTAAAGCGCCTCAGTACAGCCATCAAAGACAAAGACTATATCCATGCCGTGATTAAAGGATCTGCGATTAATAGCAATGGCACTAGTGAGGGATACATGGTTCCCAGAGCGAGTGCACAAGAAGCGGTGATAAGAACGGTACTTGCCAAAGCACAATTATCCCCCAGTGATATCGACTATATTGAGGCGCATGGAACAGGTACACCTGTGGCTGATCCCATTGAAATGAACACATTGATGAACGTGTATGGGTCGGCTCATGACAGCGAACATCCAGTCTATATCAGTTCTGTCAAAACAAATATAGGACACTCTGAAAGTGCCGCGGGAGTTGCAAGCATTATCAAAGCTGTGTTGAGTCTAAAAACCCATCACATTTTCAAACATCTTAATTTTAAAACATTAAATCCAGCCATCCAATTACACAATGCCGTCATTCCTTTGCGAACGATGGACTGGCACAAGGAGCATGCTAAGAGGTATGCGGCAGTGAGTTCATTTGGGATTAATGGGAGCAATGGGCATTTGATTTTAGAAGAAGGACCTGTCGACACCCATCATAACCATAAGCCGCCTTTAGAAGAATCAATCCTCTTGATCTCTGCAAAAAGTAAAAAAGCGCTTGAGTTACTCCTATTAAGCTATCAAACCTATTTAGCCAAAACCCCTCATGCCTATGCAGACATTTGTTACACAGCAGCCACTTGCCGAAGCCACTTTATGTTTCGGGTTGCTATCAAAGCGTGCAATGTACAACAAGCACTCTCTATGATTTCAAACAATGAATATACGATGTATGAAGTCAAAAAAGAAAAACAATATGCACTAAAATCACCCTATACTTTGGATGAATTACAATCAGCTTATCAGGAAGGTTTGTCGATTGATTGGTCTGACTATTATCAATCACTGTCTCATCCTTTTATGAAAGTATCATTACCTTTATATGAATTTGATCGTAAAGAATATTGGTTTGCTGATAAAGAAAAGACAAAAGAGGTGCCCATACCCAAAGATTGGTGCTTTCAACTGCAATGGCAGTCACAACCTCATGCAACCCACAATGACATTTTTTTAGGCGATCAATGGCTTTTGATAGGGGATAAAGACCTTGCACTAGATTTTATCGCACAAGATTTTCATATTTTGTTAGAAGAGGATAACCCACCTTTAGAACAATTGCATGGCATTATTTTTGCAATGGGCTTCGATTCCATGACCACTGAGGATATGGATCTCCATTTGGAATGGCAAAAAAATATCCTGAAAAAATTATTGCATGTGGTGAAAATCTTAAATGAGAAAGAGGTGACCCTACGGTTAGTCATCCTGACAACAAATGCAATCGCAGAATTTCAAGATGACACAACAGCGTTAGGCGCAACGTCGCTTCCTGGGTTTTGTAAAACTTTGGCCCTAGAGTTGCCTCAGTATCAAAGTGTTCTGATGGATTTCAATAAAATTGATAAGAAAACCATGGTAGCACAAGTGGTTCATGAGATACGGTATCATCATGGGCGGTTTTATGAACCCATTGTTCGATATCTTGGAGATAGTCGCTCGGTTCCTAGAATTAAAAAGCAGGGTTTACCTGACAAAATACAACACATTCAAGGGCCAGGACGCTACCTGATTACAGGCGGCACAGGAGGATTGGGGTTGGTCACGGCAGAAGCACTCTTATCAATGGGTGCGCGTGAAGTCATCCTGATTGCAAGACATGTGGATAAGCCAGCTTTAAAAACCACCCTCCAAAAGATAAGCGCCCACTATCCAGAGTGCATGATTCGTACGGTTCATTTGGATATCACTGACAAAAAGAATGTACAACAGTTGTTATCTGAGATGAACTCGGATGGTTTGTTAAAAGGCATTATTCATGCCGCAGGTGTATCGATGAATGCGCCACTTTTACACCACCAAGATAAAGACATTGATGATTTATTTTCTGCTAAGGTTCAAGGGGCCTGGCTTTTGCATGAACTGACGTTGCATTATTCTCTTGATTTCTTTGTCGTTTATTCTTCTATTTCTTCAGTTTTTGGTAGCAATAAAGAATCTGTCTACAGTGCTGCCAATAGTTTTTTAGATGCGCTTATTGCTAAACGTCATGCTTTGGGATTGGTCGGTACGGCTATCCAGTGGGGGCCTTGGGCTGAAGTTGGGATGGCTGAAAAAAGAGCGCGCCATCTTGGGTTACCAGATGCCTTTATTCATCAAGGACAAGGGCTGGCATTACTGAAAAGACTCATCAATGGCTCATTGACTCATACAACCATTATTCCTCCAGCATACCTCACCTTTATGCTGGATTTTGTTCCTAAACCTTTACCTGCTTTATATCAATCTTTATCAGATGATTTGGGCAAGGTTGAAGCAGATTTCGCGCCCAATCTATCTTCTTGGTTTAAGGATTATTTAAAGAGAGACGATGCAGAAAAGCTTTCAGCATGCACAGAAGTGTTATCGAGCATCTGTAAAGAAATCTTAAATGTTTCAAGTACTGAGGATATCGAAGAAGATGAAGGATTTTTTGAAATAGGTTTAGATTCGTTGATGATTACAGAAATTGCAACCAAGCTAAAACAAAAGGTGCATCCTGCTATCAAGGTCACAGCGACAACAGGTTTTGATTATCCGTCTATTCAAAAATTTGCCCAGTATCTTGAGGCTGAACTCAGAGCGCTGACAGATACATTAAAGGATCCTAAAGTAACCTCCTACAATGAGGATGATTCCATTGCCATTATCGGCATGAGCTGCTCTTTGCCCAGCGCGCCTGATTTGAAAGCGTTTGAAAAGATGCTTGAAGAAGGACTCTCTGGTATCAAAGATATTCCAATGGAGCGCTGGGATAACAGGAAGTATTATGATCCCAATCAGGATGCGCCTGGAAAATCCTATGTGAAACAGCTAGGGCTCATTGAT
>JAKBCM010000092.1 GCA_021807845.1 Pseudomonadota bacterium | reverse complement strand
GGAGGTGGATCTAATGCGATTTGTTTATTTTATCCTTTTTTACAGGATGAAACCGTGGCCATGTATGGGGTAGAAGCAGGGGGAAAAGGGCTAGAAACAGGACAGCATTCCGCAACTTTGGTTGCAGGAAAACCAGGGGTTTTACATGGGAACCGCACCTATTTATTATGTGATGAACATGGACAAATCAAAGATACCTACTCTATTTCAGCAGGTCTTGACTATCCAGGTGTGGGACCTGAACATGCTTATTTGAAAGATTTGGGTCGTGTAAACTATGTGGCAATCACTGATGATGAAGCCCTGGCAGCATTTCATACCTTATGTAAAGTAGAAGGGATTATACCCGCACTTGAATCAAGTCATGCCATTGCTTATGCCATGAAGATTGCAAAAAAAATGACCAACAAACAACACATCATTGTTAATTTATCTGGTCGAGGTGATAAAGACATTCATACAGTCGCAAACATTGAGGGGATTACGGTTTAGATGAATCGAATTGATGAGAAAATGGCAGAGCTTAAGGCTAGCCATAAAATAATGCTGAGTCCATATATCACCGCAGGTGATCCAGAGCCCAAGATGACCGTAGAGATCATGCATGCTTTGGTTGATGCGGGCGCTGATGTTCTGGAGCTTGGTATTCCATTTTCTGATCCAATGGCAGAAGGGCCTGTCATTCAGGCCGCTATGGAGAGAGCCCTAAAGCATGACGTTCATATTGACTCTATTTTTTCAATGGTGAAACAATTTCGCGAAAAAGATAACCATACCCCTATCATACTCATGGGTTACATGAATCCAATAGAGCAATATGGTTATGAAGCTTTTGCCACAGGTGCAAAACGATGTGGCGTTGATGGAATGATCATAGTTGATTTGCCTCCTGAGGAAAGTAGCGATTTGGCTCCCATCTGGAGTGCCCATGGGCTGTATCTTATTTATCTATGCTCACCCACCACCTCTGATGAACGTATGGCATTGATAAATCAATATGCAAAAGGGTACTTGTACTATGTTTCTCTAAAGGGTGTGACAGGGTCTCATGCGCTTGATTTGTCATCGCTTAAAACAGAATATCAGCGGAGAAAAGAACAGTCTTCAATCCCTGTGATGGTGGGCTTTGGTATCAAAACCCCAGAAATGGCAGCCCTTGTTGCCACATTTGCCGATGGAGTCATCGTGGGAGCAGCACTCATTCATCAAATTCATGAAGCTTATCTGTTAAAAAAAGACGCTATCAAAACAGGCGCGCTCTTCATCAGTGAGATGAGACGTGCTATGGATCAAAAAGGATAACAATATGACAGATGTTACTCTGAAAAGAGCTCATTTTATCAGACAATTAATGACAGACGATCTAGCGGATGGTAAGCATAAATCCATTATCACTCGCTTTCCACCGGAGCCGAATGGTTATTTGCATATCGGTCATGCCAAGTCTATTTGTTTGAATTTTGGATTGGCTGAGGAATTTCAAGGACAGTGTTTTTTACGCTTTGATGACACGAATCCTACCAAAGAGGAGGAGGAATTTGTCAATGCTATCATTGAAGATGTGCGTTGGCTTGGGTTTGAATGGTGTGCCATCACCCATTCTTCAGATTACTATCAAAAATTATATGATTTCGCGCTATTATTGATAGAGCAAGGATTAGCCTATGTAGATAGCTTGAGTATGAAAGAGATACGTGAATACCGAGGAACCTTGCAAGAGCCTGGTCGTGAAAGCCCTTATCGTCATCGTTCCAAAGATGAAAATCTCAGTTTATTTAAAAAGATGAAGGATGGTGAGTTTAGTGATGGCAGTCATGTCTTACGTGCGAAAATTGATATGCAATCGGGTAATATCAACATGCGTGATCCAGTTCTTTATCGGATAAGACATGTTCCTCATCAGCGTACAGGCAATGATTGGTGTATCTATCCGATGTATGACTATGCCCATCCTCTTTCTGATGCATTAGAAAAAATCACCCATTCTTTATGTACTTTGGAATTTCAAGATCATCGCCCATTATATGATTGGTTGATTGACCATTTACCTTTGGATGCAAAACCAATTCAAACGGAATTTGCCCGACTCAACTTGTCACATACGGTTACGAGCAAACGTAAACTGCGTCAGCTGGTTGAAGAACAGGTGGTGAATGGCTGGGATGATCCCCGCATGCCAACATTGTGTGGGATGAGAAAGCGTGGGTATCCACCAAATGCGATTCGCCAATTTTGTGAGATGGTTGGCATTTCTCGTAGTGATTCGGTTATTGATATGACACTGTTAGAGGCCTGTGTTCGCGATGAGTTGAACAAAACTGCACCTCGCGCGATGAGTGTTTTGACACCTTTAAAAGTGGTCATTGACAATTATCCTGAAGATAAGGTGGAAGAACTGATAGCCCCGTTTTATCCTCAAGACGATCATTCAGTGACGAGAGTTTTACCATTTACTCGTGAACTTTATATTGAGCGTAGTGATTTCATGGAAGATCCGCCCAAAAAGTTTTTTCGTCTTACAAAAGGCGGGGAAGTTCGCTTGAGACATGCTTATGTGATCCGTTGTACGGAAGTTATTCATAATTCAGAGGGCGAGGTTGTTGAGTTACGCTGTACTTATGATGAAAATACCTTGGGCAAAAATCCTGAAGATAGAAAGGTTAAAGGTGTGATCCATTGGGTTTCAAAAACAGTTGCACATCCTATCACCGTGTATCAATATGACAGGTTATTTACCGAGGCAAATCCTTTAAGCGAAGATGATTTTCTCCAATTTATCAATAAAAACTCTATGAAAGAGCAAGAAGCATGGTGTGAACCTGCGCTTATTTCACAGCCACTTGATAAAGTATTTCAATTTGAACGTTTGGGCTATTACTGTGTGAATCAATGTGACAAAGAGGGGACTGTGCGAGCATTTCATCGTGTGGTTGATTTGAAAGACACCTGGAGTAAGGTTTAAGGGCATGCTTTACATCTATAATTCATTAACCCGTACCAAAGAAAAGTTCATCCCAATCAAAGCCAAGAAAATTGGCATGTATGTGTGTGGCATCACGGTTTACGATGATTGCCATTTAGGACATGCGCGTTCTATGGTTTCTTTTGATGTGATTGTCCGTTTTTTACGTTCTATTGGCTATGAAGTGACCTATGTTAGAAATATCACCGACATTGAAGACAAAATTATTAATCGTGCTATAGAGCGGGGTATTTCTATTCATGAGTTAACCACGCAATATATTGATTCAATGAATAGAGATACAGAGGCTTTATATATTCTTCCCCCAGATCATGAGCCACGGGCTACTGATCATATTGATGAGATTGTGTGTTTAATTCAACGTTTGATAGAAGCAGGTTACGCCTATGTGAGTGATGTTGGCGATGTTTGCTATCAAGTATCGAATTTTAAAGATTATGGTAAATTGTCTCATAAAGATTTAGAGGGGTTACTTGCAGGTGCAAGAGTAGAGGTCGTTAAGGAGAAACGCTCGCCTCTCGATTTTGTTTTGTGGAAATCTGCAAAACCTGGTGAACCTAGTTGGCCCTCTCCTTGGGGGAATGGGCGACCTGGTTGGCACATTGAGTGTTCAGCAATGGCCATGGATGAATTAGGTGAGCAGTTTGATATCCATGGGGGTGGGCTTGATTTACAATTTCCACACCACGAAAATGAAATTGCCCAAAGTGAAGCAGCTACTGGTAAGCCGTTTGCTCGTTATTGGTTACATGTGGGCATGCTGCAAGTCAATCATGAAAAAATGGCTAAATCAACGGGTAATTTTTTGACCATTAAAGATGTGTTGAAAAAACATCATCCAGAAGTGATTCGCTATTTTCTTTTGAGTAGCCATTATCGTAGTCCGCTGAACTATTCCGATGACAATTTGCAATTGGCCAGTCGTGCTTTAATGCGCCTATATCAATCCATCAAAGAGTTAACACTCACTCAAGATGAGATAGATGAGAATTGGGTAGACTTATTTAATCGCGCTATGAACGATGATTTTAATACACCCGTTGCTTTATCGGTCCTATTTCAGTTAAGTCATGAAATCAATAAAACCAAGTCAAACCTACTTGCGGCAACGCTTGTCAAACTTGCTAACACGCTCGGGTTGATGCAAGAATCACCTGAATCCTTTTTACAATCGGGTTTAGGGATGGAAGAAATGGAGATGATAAAACAGTTGATTAATGCACGAACAGATGCGCGTGCGAATAAAAACTTTGGGGTTGCAGATGACATTAGGAAGCAATTATTAACCTTAGGCATTGAATTGGAAGATGGTCCAAAAGGGACTTCTTGGCGGGTGGTGATAGAGGACTAGCTTTCAATGGGTCTTCGGTATATCTTGATGAATCGAATTCTCTATGGCACATTTAGCAAGAAACTCCAAAAAATTCAATTTAAATTGAAGGCAAGGATGAGGAAAGACAGGTATGTTGGAGTTGAACGCACTGGTGATTCTTTATGTGATAGGAACCAGTTGCTTTATTATGGTTTCCAAAGATAAAAACAATCGTTCGAGGCCATTTTATTTATTTGTGAATGGATGCATTATTCTTTGGGAATCTTTCCCCTATTTTATGTCTATCTCTGAACCTTCGTTGGAGGTTTTATATCAATGGACCCCGTTGATTTTATTACCTTTATTGCATAGAGAAACGGCATTAATCACCAAAGCATTGGGCAAACCAGCTTTAGATCCATCTTTTATTCATTTTGAAAAAAAATATTTTCCAGCCGTTATGAACATTCATCATCAAAACCGAGCAAACTATAAATGGCTTTCAGAGTTTTTACATTTTTGTTACCTCAGTCACTTTTTTTTGATTTATGGTGTGCCTCTGTATTTTTATCTAAAGCATGAAATGTTACCTTTTTACATTGCTACCTTTTCGATTCTGTTCGTTATGTTTGCGTGTTTTCTAACTCATGGATTTATGCCAGTATTTGGACCAAGAAATATTTTTGAAAAGATGAAAGATAGTCGAAGCCATGGATTTTTTTTTAAAGTGGTCCATGTCATCCTAGAAGCGGGTTCGACAGATGGTACTGCTTTTCCGAGCGGGCATACTGCGGTGGCCTTTGTCATCATATTGATCACGTACTATTTAAATACGCCTCTTTTTTACTTTCTTTTTCCTATCTGTATTGGATTGATAGTGAGTACTGTTTATGGCAGATTTCATTATGTCATGGATGTATTCTTTGGCATTATCTATGCCATGATTGCATTTGTTGTGACTGTCTTCTTATTCCATCACAGTTTTGGTGTGTCTTATGATTAAAGAAAAATTCGAGATATGGAAAAAAATTTCTATGGCAATAGGTTCTTTTTTTGCGAAGCATTTGCCTTTTCCTGCTGCCTTTTATACGATTCTTTCGTTGCTGTCTGCGGCTCTTGCGGTATTTTGTTCATACCTCCATGTGTATGTGGCCACCATTGTATTGTTTCTTGTGGCAGCCAGTTGTGATGTGATTGATGGGGCTGTAGCTAGAGCAAAAAATA
>JAKBCM010000091.1 GCA_021807845.1 Pseudomonadota bacterium | reverse complement strand
TTGCGCAAGCATTCAATGAAGCGATTAAGTGCGGTAAAATTTCAGCACCCATAGTGATTGGTCGTGATCATCATGATGTTTCTGGCACAGATTCACCTTATCGTGAAACATCCAATATTTATGATGGGTCACAATTTACAGCAGATATGTCTGTACAAAATGTCATAGGTGATGCAAGCCGTGGTGCTACATGGGTATCTATCCACAATGGAGGTGGTGTTGGCTGGGGAGAGGTGATCAATGGTGGATTTGGTTTGGTTTTAGATGGTACAACAGAGGCTCATATGCGGCTTAAATCGATGTTATTTTGGGATGTGAACAATGGTATTGCTCGCAGGAGCTGGGCCAGAAATACAGGGGCAAGATTTGCTATTGAAAGAGCGATGGAGAAAGAGCCAAGACTTAAAGTCACTTTGCCCCATCTTGTCAGTCAGAACATCCTCGATAACCTGAAATGTTGAAATCAGCACTGGAGCAGATGAGTCGGGTATTTCCTATGACCGTTTTGGTGCGTGGGCAAGAATATCAGGAGAAAGGACATGTGCTAAATGTTCGATTGAGTGATGGGCTTATCAAAGCTCGGATCAAAGGCAGTTCGAGCCAAATATACGATTTACATATGGATCTGAAAATTTGGCCTAAAACGCCCTCCCGCTGCAGCTGCAAACAACAGATCAATTGTAAGCATGCAGCGGCAATTTTATTTGAATTAAAAGCCCGAGAAAATCCACACTATATCAAAACTCCTGTATTGATGCCGCAACAAACATGGCGCATGGGGCCTGTTGATGCTTCAGAAGAAGAGGTGATTGATGCAGAAAGTGCTTCATGGTATTCAGAAGCCACGGAAAGTCGCCATGAATTTTTTTCTTATCAACTCGGTATTATGATCGAAAACAAAGCAGTGAATATCGTACCTTTGGTGGCTGATTTGATAAGAAGACTCCCCGAAGATTCATTGGAGCATTTACCCGAACACCAAACCGTTAATCTTCCCATCGCCCAAGGAAAAGTGCTGCAAATATCCATAGGACGGATCAAACCTTTGCTTCGGTTGTTATTCCAATTTTGGAGCCGTACAAAGCATCAAGAAACGTCAATACTTTTGAATCGATATCAATTGATGTTGATAGAAGAGGCAGAACTTGCTATTTCTAAAAATAAAGCCCGATGGATAGCAACGGAAGATCTCCAAAAAGCATTACAACAACTCACAAAACGTTCAACACTGCCGATGGTTCCAGTACCTAATGGCTTAAAGACGGAGTTGCGTGATTATCAACAACAAGGATTAAACTGGTTACAATTTTTGCGCACGCTCTCCTTTGGTGGGGTACTGGCAGATGACATGGGTTTAGGTAAAACAGTACAAACATTGGCTCATTTACAATACGAAAAAGAGCAAGGACGACTACAGAGAGCAAGTCTTATTGTAGCCCCCACCAGCGTTGTATGGAACTGGTATGATGAAGCCAAGCGATTTACTCCAGATCTCAAGGTGCTTGTTTTTCATGGGCAAGAACGACATCGTGATGCATTTAATGATTATGATTTGGTTATTTCAACCTATGGTTTGATCCAGCGTGATAAAAAACGGTTTTTAGACTATTCTTTTTACTATCTGATTTTAGATGAAGCTCAATCGATTAAGAATACACGGACTAAAACCACCCAGATTGTGCAACAGCTTGTGGGTCAACATCGTCTCTGTTTGACAGGTACACCGCTTGAAAACCATCTGGGCGAGCTTTGGTCATTGTTTCACTTTTTAATGCCAGGCTTATTAGGAGATACACGACAATTTCGTCAGTTTTTCAGGATTCCTATTGAAAAAAATGCCGATGTTTCTCGACGTGAATTATTAGTCAGACGAGTCAACCCCTTTATATTACGCCGTACTAAAAACCAAGTGGCTCGAGAATTGCCCGAAAAAACAGAAATCGTTTTGATGCTTGAATTGTCTGGTGCACAACGAGATCTTTATGAGGCTATTCGTATGACAATGGAGAAAAAGGTACGTGATGCCATTGCCAAACAAGGGTTGGGCAAAAGTCATATTCTATTGTTAGATGCTTTATTAAAGCTCCGGCAAATTTGTTGCGATCCAAGATTATTATCATTACCAGAAGCTGCAATTGCTTATGGAACCTCGGTCAAATTAACAAGTCTTATGGAATTACTGGATAATTTAATGGAAGAAGGTCGAAGTGTTTTGGTCTTTTCGCAATTCACGTCCATGCTTGCACTGATTGAGAAGGAATTAATAGCGCGTCATTATCGATATTTAAAATTAACAGGCCAATCACAAAACAGACAAGAGATCGTTCGTGATTTTCAAAAGGGTCTAGCGCCTATTTTTTTAATTAGTTTAAAAGCAGGAGGCACCGGATTGAACTTAACACGTGCAGACACCGTGATTCACTATGATCCCTGGTGGAATCCTGCAGTGGAAGATCAAGCAACTGACCGAAGTCATCGTATTGGTCAAGATAACCCAGTCTTCGTTTATAAATTATTGAGTGCTAGTACGGTTGAGGAAGTGATATTAGGCATGCAGACCAAAAAACGCCAATTGTTTGAAGGGGTTTTATCGAGTCATTTTGAGGAAAATAAAACGTTATCTGCTGCGGATATTGATCAATTTTTTGCGCCAATAGATGCAAATTAATCAAAGTTTCGCCCTCTGGTTGAGAGAGGGCGCGGTAAGGATAGGATTCCTATGCAGGAAACCCTTGAAAAGGATTGAAGACCATTTCCTCATGAACGTCATCAAAAGGAGCAAACTCAGGGTGTTGGGTGATGAATTGTTGCAAGAAAGCATCAGTATGATGTTCAACACCATCCCCATTATTTAGGCAATTCATCAGCTGTCTGAGCACTTCTGCCCCTGGACCCGTATCAAAAATATCATAGATCACCGTGTTTAGAGCGTAATCTATAATGGAAGCCGAAGTGAGTCCGAGTTGAACCAGAGAGCTCATATCAAATCCTTCGACCATTGTAGGAGTTTCGGCAATGGCTTCTTGGTTTAATTGTGAATTGGCATAGCCAAAACAAAACAAAGATAAAAGACTTCTGGAAATCAATGAGTATATGGCCAAGGCACAATTTGCAAGGTTTACCAAAGTAGTCAATATTTGCATATTAAAAGAGCTGAAAACAGCTGGGATCGAGTTTAAGGGGTCATAAAAGAGAGCACCAATCAAAAGCAAAGGAGTCATGGCCAGTTTGAGCGCTACAACTGCAGTTTTTGCAGCCAGCGCTACAACATGCGGCACAGCGGTTAAATGATAATACCCACTTGAATAAGGAGTGACACTCTTTAAGCCCTGTGCGAGCATGGTCATAATGGCTGTGTATTCACTTTTCTCTGTATGATCAGCATATGATTGAAAAAAATTGGCCATAGTTTGCTTCCTGTCATTAAAAATGAATTACAATTATACATAAATTGTAAAAATGACACAATAGTGTTGTTGTGTTTTGATTTATTCCCGATTTTTTTCAACTTTTACTAAACTGTTGGCATATTGCAGATATTGTTCGTGTAATGTTCGTACTTTTTCTTGTAAGTGCAGTAATGAATCAGTATTCATCAACAAGTCATCAGCGATAAAACGTTTGTCAATAGCGTTGGTTTGTGTAGATAAAATGGCGTGAAGTTCTTCTTTCGTGCCTTGATCACGTGCCAAATAACGTGAGATGAGTTGTTCAGGGCTTGCTTCTACTACTAAAATGCGATTCAAATAGGGATAGTTCGCTTTGTCGGTCAAGAGTGGAATTTCAATAAGGCAATAGGGAGATTTGAATTGATTGATTTTAGTTTCAATTTCTTTGCGAATTAAGGGATGCAAAAGATTTTCTAGCCATAGTCGCTCACGTGGCTCCTTAAAAATCAATTCTCTCAAGTGACGGCGATTGAGCTCACCACTACTTGTGAGTATATCCTCACCAAAATGACTGACTATTTTTTTAAATGCAGGCTGTTCTTTGGTAGTGAGTGCTTTTGCAATCACGTCAGCACTGAGAATTTCGGCACCCAAGGATTTAAAAAAGCCAAGAACCGTTGATTTACCACTGGCAATACTGCCTGTTAATCCTACACAAAACACACTCTAAATCCTATGTATGAGATTGAGATTTTGACAAGTGAGCAAATTAATGAAACACGTGCCAGGGACAGGACTATGCTGTTGACAATAAGCTTTAGCTCCCAGGGCAGCATCGTCTTCGTTATTGTACACCGCACTTGTCCATGGAGTTGCATTGAGGTCTATGGCTGTACAAACCCATGAGGCATCATGATTGATACTGGTAGGATTTTGTAAGACATCGTTTTCATAGTAATCACAATCATTTTTCAGCGGCATACAAGTCAAGGGAGCACGACTTTCTTTTTTGCATGCTTCTAGAGCTTTATTAATGGCTACTTGTTGATAAGCACTTCTACCTGGCCATAGCTTCTTTTGCTGATTATCATGAGCCATACATTGCCAGTAATGATTTATGGCTTGATTGGGATCATTTTCAGCCCAAATGGGATGGATGATAAACAGAGATAAAACCATGGTTACACTGAGTTTCTGTCCTTTCATTGTATTCTCCTAGCTATATCCTATCCTACCGGAAGCATTTCTATTTGTAACTATTCAGCACTGTTCACTGAAAAGCCATTTTCACTCCATTTGTGTTCAAATCTGACTTTTCCCCGAGATTTTAACTTTGTGGTGAATAAATACTTCTATTTTTCATCAGAATGATGAGCTCTTCAATGGACATTGGATTAGCAAAATACCAACCTTGCATCAAATAAACACCATGGTCTTGTAAAAATTGGTGTTGTTCATAAGTTTCAACCCCTTCAGCGACAATATGAAGTTTTAGGTTTTGGGCCATATGAATGATGGATTGATTCAAAGCCTCAGTAATGGCTCCTGTACCGATAGCGTGAACAAATAATTGATCAATTTTTAAATAGTTGAATGGAAAAAATTGCAGATAACTGATACTTGAATATCCCGTTCCAAAGTCATCCACCGCAAGAGAAAACCCAGCATGTCTCAGTTCATGCATTGTGGCTTGGAGTTTGGAATTACCAGGGGTTAGTTCACGCTCTGTTAATTCAAGCATCACTTGCTTAGTAGGGATCTGATATTGATGACATAACGAAACGATTGAGTCAAAAAATTGGCTGTATTCAAAATGAGCTGCTGATATGTTGATGGCTAAGTAGAAGTGCGGATGAGTATGCATAATATTTTGACACTCTTTAAATGCGATGTTCACGATTTGAAGCGTCATGGGAATAATAAGCCCAGATTTCTCAGCCTCTTCAATAAATAAATCGGGCAAAATGACATGACCATCACTTGTACGCCAACGTATTAATACTTCTGCTCCACAGTAATTCTTTGTACTGATATCAGCCACAATTTGATAAACAGGAAAAAAATGGTGCTTTTTTAAAGCATGATTCAGAGCGCGACGCAAGGCAAAATGGTGATTTATCACGCGTTGCAAAATGTAGTAGATGACAAGAAAAATCACAATAAGAATGAGAATGGTAAGCAAGTTATATAGCCAATTGAAATAGAAAAGCATGATAT
>JAKBCM010000090.1 GCA_021807845.1 Pseudomonadota bacterium | reverse complement strand
AGTGTAGCTCCAGGTACTTGGGGAACATTAGCCGCATTACCTTTGTATGTATTGATGATAGGTATGTCGCCAAGCGTTTACTTGGCTGTTACTCTTCTTTTATTTTTGCTAGGGGTTATCGTTTGCGATAAGGTGTCAGTTGAGTTGGGGACTCATGATTACTCAGGAATTGTTTGGGATGAGATAGTTGGGTATTTATTGACTATGTTTTTGGCTCCTCCTGGGCTTTTATGGATGTTGGTTGGATTTATTTTATTTCGACTGTTTGACATATGGAAACCTGGGCCCATCCGATATATAGATAAGCATATACAAGGAGGTCTTGGTATTATGCTGGATGATGTTTTGGCAGCTATCCCTGCATGGGGTGTGATGTATCTCTTAAGTTGGTTATGTCAATGAAGTTATATGGATTATTATGAACGAAAGCCATAAAGAATTAATCAGTATGGGTTTAACGATAGCTATTGTTTCGCTGACCCTCTTTATCATTCATCGATTCATTCCTTCATTAATCTGGGCGGGGATCATTGTCATCTCGACTTATCCTTTATACCGTCGTTGGCGTATATTTTTTGGTGCAAAGAAAAATTTAGCTGCCTTTATATTTACTGCCATCTTATCCTTGCTATTGATACTACCTCTAAGTTGGTTGGTCAGTGTGCTGATTAATGAAATTCAACTCTTGATCAATTATCTCCAAGTGATCAATCGTGAGGGTGGTCAGGCCCCGACCTTCTTTGAAGGGGTCCCTATGATTGGGAATGAGTTGGTCAATTATTGGGATGCAAATTTTGGCAAGCCCGGGTATGTTAAGCATTTTCTATCAAACTTACATGTATCACTGACCCCGACAAGTTATTATATTAAGCAAGTGGGTGCCAATTTGGCTCACAGAGGGTTCCAACTCGGGTTTACCTTACTTTGTTTGTTTTTTTTCTATCGGGATGGCGATAATTTATTTGCTCAAATCAACTCTATTGGGGAGCGCTGCCTCGGTTTGCGCTGGTTTCGTTATGCTGATGGTCTGCCTGCAGCCCTTCGAGCAACTGTGAATGGGACCATTGCGGTGGGGATTGGAGTTGGTATTTTAATGGGCATTTGTTATGTTCTAGTGGGTTTACCTGGACCTACTTTAATGGGTTTTATCACTGCATTTGCAGCGATGATACCTTTTGTTGTGCCCATTGTTTTATTGATTGCTAGCCTCATTTTGATATTTACTGGCGGGATGATCTCTGCAATTATCGTGATTGTGTGGGGAACCTTTATCATGTTTATGGCTGATCACTTTGTCAAACCTGTACTGATAGGTGGTGCTATTCAATTGCCTTTTCTTGCCGTATTATTCGGAATTTTAGGAGGCGTCGAAACGCTAGGGTTACTGGGGCTATTTTTAGGTCCTGTTATTATGGTTCTTTTTATAACACTTTGGGGTGAGTCACAAGATTGAGGTGCATAAATGAATAACAATTGGCCCACAAAAGAAAAGGACATGCATATTGCTCAATTGATCATGGAAGAGTTTGCCACCAAACACGACAGTGGCTCATTGGGTTTGTTTGAGTTGGTTGTCAACCAACATGAGAAACGAATGAACTTTCGCTTATCGAGTTGGGTGCTTGCGTTGGCAAATCACTTTAATACCTTATATGGAGCAAACCAGGGAGATTTTGTGACTCGTCAGGTGATTAGTCAATGCATGACACAAGGTCAAACGTTACATTAACGCGTACGAATGGCTCAAAAGAAATCCAAATACATATGGTAGTTCGTTTTGAAGTCTTTGCTATTGAGATATTGCTTAATAGCGTTATTGAGTGAGTCTAGTAACGCTGCGTTATCCTTATTGACTGCGATTCCAAGGCCATTTCCAAATGTAATCGGTTTCCCAATCACAGCTAGAACGGCTGAAGAATTGCTTTGCCAATACATCGCCGTGGGTTCTTCTAACATGGCGAGATCGATATCTCCGTTGATGAGAGCATCAATTATCTTTCCCTCTTCATTAAAATTGATGATCTTTGGGTTGGTTACGCCTAACGATTTTATCACCTGAGGGAAAATACTCCCTTGTTTTACGCCAATGGTTTTATCTTGTAAAAAGGTAGGAGTAATGACGCTATTTTGGAGTTCTTTTTTTCCAAGAAAGCTGGTTCTACTCGTCATATACGGCATGGTGAAATTGACTAGTTTTGCTCGTTCTAAGGTGATGGTGATATCACTTATTCCAAGGTCCACATTTTTATTCATGATAGATGGGATGATCTGATCAAAATTCATCATTACATACTGACAATCTCGGTTGATTATTTCACATAATTTATCCATCATTGCGATGTCGAACCCATAAATTTGATGATTGCCTCGCATGACAAAAGGAGAAGAGTACGGGTTAACGGCAACACGAAGGGGTTGATCTTTTGCATAGCTAGGCACAATAATCAAGCTTAGTAAAAAAAAGGCAACTAAAAAAGGGCGGCTCATAGGTATCCCTTGATCACGAGAAGATGATTTCTTAAGGTAACTAGTTTTACTATGATGAGCAAGAACATACCGAATATTTTGTTGCCGAAAGGCGCATTATTTGATAAACATTTTTCCAAACTGATTCATCCGTTAAAAAAGACGGTCGAATGTCTGCTCTATGTGAGTGATTATGCTGCTCGAAATGTAGGTCATTTAGAACAATTATTGCAAAGTGATGACTGCCTAAAGCCACTGACTCTCCATGATTATCAACAATTGGTGATGACCATCGAATTCGATGTGTCCCCCAAAGTGTTTGCCGAGTCTTTGCGTTATTTCAGACACCGATATTTGTTGCGCTTATTGTTACGTGAATTAGCGCATCTCATGCGTACAGAAGAGACCATGAAAGAGTGGTCGCATTGTGCTGATGTCCTTATCTTGCACACCCTCAGTTATTGTGATCAGCAATTAAGCAAGCGCTTTGGTGAGCCTCTTGATAAGCAAGGTGAACCCGTGAAACTGTATACCATTGCAATGGGGAAATTGGGGGGAAGAGAATTAAATTTTTCATCTGATATTGATTTGATTTTTGTTTTTAGTGCCGAAGGGTCGACCAATGGCACCAATTCCATCAACAATCAACAATATTTTACTAAACTTGTGCAGCAATTTAATCAACTTCTTCAAAATATCACTGAAGATGGTTTTGTGTTTCGTGTTGATTTGCGGTTACGTCCTAACGGTGAGAGTGGTCCTTTGGTATGTACGCTCAGAGCCATGGAAACCTACTATCAAGAGCAGGGACGCGAATGGGAGCGCTATGCAATGGTCAAAGCGCGTCCGATCAGTTTCAACACTCATGAAGACGCTTGGTTTTACGATCTTATTTTACCTTTTGTTTATCGACGTTATGTTGATTTTAGTGTGATTGAATCTCTACGCAGTATGAAGTCAATGATTGAGCGTGAAGTGCAATTAAATTCTATGCTTGATGACATTAAGCGAGGGCGAGGTGGCATTCGTGAGGTTGAATTTATCATCCAATGCTTTCAATTGATTCGAGGGGGGAGATTACCCAATATTCAACAGCAAAATGCACTTTTGGCACTCTATTTACTCAAGAAAGAAGGGTTGTTGAGACGAACACGAGCGTTGCAGCAAGCCTATTTATTTCTACGAAAATTAGAAAATGCATTACAAATGCAAAATGATCAACAAACCCACTCCTTGCCAATAGATGAAATGAAAAGAGCACAATTAGTGCTTTTCATGGAAATGAATAGTTGGGAGCAATTATTAGATAAATTACATCAGTATCAACGCATTATTAGTGGATCTTTTCAGACAGTATTAGCTAAGGCTGACCTTTATCAAGATGAGAAGCGGCTTTTAGCGAATCAATTGGCCAGTTTATGGCAAGGTCATATTGAACCCTCTATGGCCATCAATTTGCTCACCAGCCTTCATTTTAAAGAACCAGAACGTTGTTATCAGATGCTTCATGCCTTTCGGCATTCACCTCGGTGTCGTCGCTTGTCACAAACAGCTCGAATACGTCTTGATCGTTTTATGCTATTGTTTTTAACCGAGCTGACTCAAGTGATTGAAACCGATACTGTATTGCTTCAGGTGCTTCGGTTGCTTGAGAATATTGTTGGTCGTAGCGCCTATTTGGCATTGCTGATTGAAAATCCACTGGCATTGCAAGAGTTATTACACTGGGTTCTCAAGAGCCCATTCATCACTACTTTATTGGTAGAGCATCCTTTTTTACTTGAGGTGCTGCTGTCGCAAAAGAATACTTGGCAACCCGAAACGCCCCATGAATTAAAAGAATCACTGAAAAAACGTCTAGCACATTGTGTGGGAAGAGAATCTCAAGACGACATGTTACGGCAATTTAAATTGCTCTGTTGGTTAAGAGCTTTGCGGGCAGAGTTATATGGGTATTGTGATGCGATACAAATTGCTGGTTTTCTAGCCGATGTGGCACAAGTGTTGATTGCCGAAGTATTACATAGGGCATGCTTGCAATTAAAAGAGCGGTATCCTCAAATCATGAGGGTGAAGTCCTCGTTTGCTATTATTGCTTATGGTAAATTAGGTAGTCGAGAAATGAACTATGATTCAGATGTCGATTTGGTTTTTCTTCACAAGGTCCCACCTGAAGATGAAAGCCTCGTCACGAGACTGACTCAGAAAATGTTACATATGTTAACCACTCGTATGCCTTCTGGCATTCTTTATTTGGTTGATACGCGTCTTAGGCCATCGGGATCGGCTGGATTATTGGTCAGTCATCTGGATGCCTTTATGGAGTATCAACGCGATCATGCATGGACCTGGGAGCATCAAGCGATTTTACGAGCAAGGGTTTTGTTTGGAAGCAAGGCTATCCATTCTGATTTTATACAATTAAAAAGGGAAATTTTATATGCTTTGCGTGATCAAAATAAATTAGCTCAAGACATCCAATCGATGCGCGAAAAAATTGACAGACATTTGGGCGCTCATCCGATTAAACACGGCGCTGGGGGCTTAATTGATCTTGAATTTTTAGTACAGTATTTAGTTTTATCGCATCCGCTGGAAGATATTCTGGAGTGTACGAATACACTCTCCCAGATGCAGCAATTATGTCATCACAACATTTTAAGCCACGATCAGTTTATGCAATTAAAAAACGCTTATGAACATTTTCATCATGCTTTACATCAAACTCTGTTACAACCAGGACACAATGAGTGTGAGAAGGAGCGTCAGGATGTGATAGAAATTAGGAAAACAGTTCTTCATGAGTTGCCCCATTCGCCGTACAAATCATAATCGTCACTATCGGTAATCGTGACGTTCATTCGCTTGCCTACTTTGATGTTTTCTTGATGAGGCAGATACACCAAACCATCAATTTCAGGCGCATCACCCATACTACGTGCGATGACATGTTCATCGGTGATGTCATCAATCAAAACGGTTTGGATGCTACCTATTTTTTCTGCTAATTTCTTCTGGCTGATGTCAGCTTGTGTCCGCATAAATTGCTCAAAACGTGCTTCCTTGATGTGTGGGGGTACTGGATTTGCAAATTCATTTGCTTTGGCCCCATTGACGGGTGAATATTGAAAACAGCCTACTCTGTCGAGTTGTGCTTTTTCAAGAAAATCCAAGAGTTCCTCAAATTCTTCATCAGTTTCCCCGGGAAAACCTACAATAAAAGTGGAGCGCAGGGTAATGTCTGGACATATGTCACGCCAGGCGGCAATACGCGCTAAGGTGTTTTCACTACTAGCG
>JAKBCM010000002.1 GCA_021807845.1 Pseudomonadota bacterium | reverse complement strand
TTGAATCAGTGATCAAAACGATTGACCGATCTCCTTCTGGGGGAACATTCTGTATTTCGATTGGCAAGCACGCGCTGCAGAATGGATTTAAGGCGACTATTTATATCAATAGCTTGGTTATATTTGACCCCAGCTGGTTCATAAACGGAGAGGCCGATAATAAGTTATTAATAGATAAATTAGAAGCGCAGATGCATGCCAAAAATGATACGTATATTACCAATGCAACTCATGCGATTGTAGAGTACCTAAAATTAGGTGGAAAAATTTGCGCTTACCCCTTAAGTGTTAGACTATTAAACAAATTCTTCAAGAATAATATCCCTGTTATTTCGGGCTTAAGTGCCACCAATTTATATTGGAATATCAGGGAGGCGTTTACCGAAGAAGGTAAATCCGTTTACGATGATATTCGTGGCACACCTTGTGGGCATTTTGTGATCCTTTGTGGCTACGACTCTAAGAAACGGCACGTGGTGGTTGCTGATCCTTATTCCGGTAATCCGCTGTATCGCAGTAGTTATTATAAGGTGAATATCAATCGGTTGATTAATGCTATCTTGCTGGGTGTGATTACCTTTGATGGTAATCTGACGGTGATTGAACCCAAATAGTTAAAAATCACAGACTAAGCCCTTGTCTCCCTGATGAGAAAGGGCTTAGCACTTTTTATTAATCCAATAAAGAGTGATTTCTAATCCGCTGAACCTCTACCGCCAAGGCTTTGAAGTAATCATAAGACATATAAAAATTACCATTATCGCCATATCTTGTACCCCAAGAGTTACGTAGGGTGAGTAAGCCAATATGTGATTTACCATGGTTATCCACGGCCACAGCATCATCATCAAAACCGGTGATGATCATTTCGTGTCCCGGCATATCAGGATAGGATTTGTCAATATCTTTTACAATTTCAGGCGTTAACACCCAGCTATCATTGGCTGAATGGTGTTTACCAACAGCGCCTGCCAACCCACTATCGATAGAGGGTAAGAGCACGCCGAAGGTGAGGCGATCACCAGCATTTAAGGCAGATTTTACCTGGTTTAAGGTATCCTCCAGAACAGGCTTATCTAAAAGAGTTTGATAGAAATCTAAAATAGGAGACCAGAGTATCGTTTCGTTGAATAGTTGCTCACTCATTTGATGATAATCTGCTGGAGACATTTCAGTTCCAGGAGCTGTTTCTCCCCCTCCGGTTTTTGGGTATTCTGTTAATCCTCCACAACCATTGGTTCTTTGTTGCGCCTTGCTGATGACACCAAAATCACTGATGGTATTTAGCACGATGCCGCCTGTCGATCCATTCCAGCCACTTGGAGAGTAGCCGTTATTTTCTACGTATCTGCCTAACTGTAATAAGCATACTTGACTGATGTAGTCTCCTTGATTGAGAGCTGCATCTAGCGCTGCGGTATTGGCAAAAGTAACGCAAGATCCATAACCCCCTTGATCAAGAACGGGAACATTTCCCATGTCCAGCTGAACTTTGCTACCTGATCCGGCTTGATTGACAGAAGGAGATTGAAGCGATTGTAACTCTATTTGGGCACGATTTTTGAAGATCTGTTGGGCATGTGGTGACAGTTCTATCTGCATAAACCGAATATGACGGATAGGTGAGGAGGAAGTCATTGCAGAGTAAGATCCAGATGATCTAATGGTATGATCGACGGTTCCAACCATTTTCATATCTTGTGCAATGGCGCCAGCACTTATTAACATCAACGATAAAGCATACCCAGTGAATTTCATGAAAAATCTCCAATTTTAATGTTTTATTCTAGAGCACCAAGGTGCGTATTTTATCATGGATATAAAAATTAATACAGGGTATTGGATGTTGCCAGTTCAATCATTCGTCTTTTGATGGGTAACAATCGGTTACAAGCCTTTATGCCAAGACCGCGAAGGGTAGGTATGGGAGGTAGGGATGGGTTAAATGCAGTTTTCAGGCCTTCCATTAATAAAATCATTTGCCATACGGCATATTTTCGTTGGCGTTGATAGGCTCCCAATAGTTTAGGTGACCAAAAGTGGTGATGTTCATTTAGATGTTTCATCCAGGCTTGTAAGTCAGCTAATCCAAGATTCAGGCCAAGACCTGCTAGGGGGTGAATGGTATGTGCTGCGTCTCCCATCAATAACCAACGAGGGCCACTATATTGTTTGGCATGACGCATGTGTAAAGGAAATAAATGTCTTTTATCTGCAGCGCGACAGATGCCTAATCGATGCTCAAACGCTTGAGTTAATTCATCTGAAAATTTTTGAGGATTTAAATTCATCAACAGATCAGCATGAGTTTTTGATGTTGACCATACAATAGAACATTGATGCGAGTCGGCCAATGGGAGGAAGGCCAATGGCCCCTCTTTTAGAAAAACTTGATAGGCTGTTTGTTGGTGCGGTTTTTCAGTATGAACGAGGGTGACTATCGCATCTTGATGGTATGACCAACTGGTTAAAGAAACCCCAAGTAATTGTCGTGCAAAGGAGTTTGCCCCGTCAGCGACGATGAGTAGTTGAGCACGCCTCATTTGGTCATTACAAGCAATTTGGACTTCATCAGGCAAGAGTTGTATGCCTGTGACTTGACTCTGTTCAAACAAAACAATATTTTCTTTAGACAATTGATGTAATAAAGCCTCCTTTAATATCGATTCTTCAAGAATGGTGCCGAGTTTATCCGTTGCAATCATCCTCGCATCAAAATCAATCTCAGCTTGAGAAACACTATCCCAAACATGCATATGCCGATAGGGAGACGCACGGGTTTTATTTAAGTGATCCCATACGCCAAGTTCTTTGAATAGAGATTCTGAGGCTTGATTAATGGCATATACGCGAGGGTCAAGCGCCAAAGTATCGGTGCTTAGAGCACTTTTATCAATCAGTGCTACAGAAAAATCATGTTGGCTCATGGCGATGGCTGCACTTAAGCCTACAATACCGCCGCCAATGACAATGACGTCGAATGTTGAACTCATGGATGCTCCTTTCGCATTAAAGGAATGTTTGAGACCAGATCGGGAGCAATGCCTGAAAACCCTTGGGCCAAATGGGCAAGCTCTTGTTTTAAGAAAGAGATATGATCAAGTGCAATTAAACCCATGGCACGCATCATCATGGCGCCTGGTATGCGCTGAGTGAAGATGCTTATCAAGCCTTCCGTAAAACGTATGATCGCTTGTTGATCACAAAGCCTTGCTTTTATATAGTGTTGCGTCATGTCTCTTGTGAGACCTTCTTGGCTAATGTATTGAGCTAAGCATGCAACATCACGTAAACCTAAATTAAATCCTTGCCCTGCAACGGGGTGTAGGGTGTGCAAAGCATTCCCAACAAAAACCACTCGCCCTAAGGTCTGTTCTGGCATGATCACTTGTTGCAGAGGATAAACAACTCGCCGCCCGACTTTTACGAATCGTCCTAAACGATAGCCAAAGGCTTGCTGTAAAGCGCGCAAAAAATCGAGTTCATTTTTTGCCATCAATTGCTCTGCATCAGGAGGAGGCATCGCCCAAATCAAAGCGGTTTTCAGTCCCATCATGGGTAGTAAGGCCATCGGACCATGAGCAGTAAAGCGTTCAAAAGCTTGCTCTTGATGGGAACGTGCTAAGCCAATATTGGCAACAATGGCATGTTGATGGTAGTCCTTCACTCGAGTACCTAAACCACACAATTGTCGGACAGATGAGTTTGTTCCATCTGCAGCAACAATCAGACTTGCGGTGATGGTGTGTTGACCCTCTTTGGAGCTGATAATGGCTGTTCCATCCATGGGATTTATGGCTGTTAGGGTAGCCGGTGCTAAGATGTGATGTTTTTGCAGCAGACGATAAAGCGCGTGATTGATATATTGCATTTCAACAACATAGCCAAGGGGGCTATCTTTTTCACCCTGCAAAAGAGCACTGCCAAATCCTTTTTGCTGGGAGATATGGATGGTGTTAATGGCTGTGGCATGTTTTTTCAATTCAGGCCAGATATTTAGCATGTCAAGAATTCGAATGCTGGCAGGCGCTAACGCTAAGGAACGAGCATCGAAATCAGCTTGGGTACGGTTTGAAAAAGGATGGGATTCTACTAATAAGGTACGATAGCCTAATTGCGACAGGGCAAGCATTAATGTGGCACCCGTTAAACCACCACCAACGATGAGGATATCTACTTGTTTTTCATCCACGAACTAAGGCCTCAAGACTGTCTATTGCCACAGGTAATTCTTTGGATAAATTCACCCCCCCTTCTTTGGTCACTTGAATATCATCTTCAATTCGTACACCAATTCCCAACCAACGACTATCGATATGAGAAAGTGTTGGACTGAAATATAATCCTGGTTCAACGGTGAGTACCATTCCAGGTTCTAAAGATCGCCAAAGCCCCTCAGTTTTATATGAACCACTATCATGAACGTCTAATCCAAGCCAATGACCGGATCCGTGCATATAAAATGGTTTATAGGCTTCCTGCTCGATTAATTCATCCACTGTACCCTGTAATATTTCTAAGTCGACCAAACCCTCGGTTAGAATATGGACCATTGTTTGTTGGATGGCATTCCAAGGGACACCGGGTTTGACGGCGGCAATACCTGCACTCTGTGCACGCAGGACCAAGTCATAGATCAATCGTTGCTCGGGACTAAAGCGCCCACTCAATGGAATGGTACGAGTGATATCTGCTGCATAGTTTTCAAATTCACAACCCGCATCAATCAACACCAAATCACCTCTGCGTAAAGGTGCGTCATTCTTGGTGTAATGTAAAACGCAAGCATTGGCGCCTGCTGCTACGATCGGTTCATAAGCCACATTGATAGCGCCTTGGCGAGTGAACTCATAAAGGAGTTCGGCTTGCAATTGATATTCGTGAGAGGCTTTGTTACAGGATTGGATGGCACGAAGATGGGCAGCAACTGAGATCTGGGCTGCTTTTTGCATCAGTACAATTTCAGCGGGGCTTTTAAAAAGTCGCATCTCACCCATGATTGGGGCGAGATCGGTGAATGACTCAGCTGCAACGATGCCTTGTCGAATCTTTCCTTTTACTGTTTGCCAGGCTTTGAACAACTGTTTTTCCCAATGAGGATAACGACCCATTGAATAATAGATGGTTCTTTTTCCTGATAACAATTCTGGCAGCTGTTCTTGAAGGCTTGATAGGGGATAGGCTTCATCCACACCTAGGGTGGTTAATGCTTCATCTTGGCCTAAGCGACGACCCACCCATTGCTCCTGAAGTGGATCTCGGGCACGATTAAATAAAATAGACACGCTTTCACGACCACCGGTGATCAAAAGCAATGCCTCCGGCTCATTAAACCCAGTCAAATAATAAAAATCGCTGTCTTGACGAAATCGATAATGCGCATCGCCATTTCGGACTGTTTCACTGGCAGCAGGAATAACAGCTATGGCATCTTTAGGAAGGCTCATCGCCAAATGATGTCTGCGTTTTTGATATTCGATTAGCGGTATCATCAAAAAATCCTTTTAATGGGCTGTTTCAGATTGGCCATTATTTGTATGTTGTGCTTTTATGTCGCTATAAATATGCAACACAGCCATACGGACATATTCACTTACTTCCATCAACGCTTGTTCGTCTTCTTCATCGATATGAAGTGCCTGATAGTCCAGTTCTGCGAATTCCGTCAAATGCTGCAATGCTTCTTGAGCATCTTCTTCATGTAACGAATCGCAGCTCACTCCAGATAACGTCATGCCCTGAGTGAATCCTTCACACCACTCACTAAATGCTTTGGCACGCTCGATTAGTGAGTGATCATCTTCAGGAATGAGCAATTGAAAAGCAAAGTCAAAATTCGTAATCTGTTGCTGGCTAATCGCATATACTCCAAAAAGTGCCAATAAGGCGCCTCGTTGACTTTTATCATTTTTATTGGTCATCAAAGCACGTATATAACTTTCTCCCTCATGAATAGCCCCAGCACATAAATAACCACATAATACCCCATGCAATTCACTAGCAGATATGGGAAGAGATAAGCTATGAATGGCATCAGAAACCGTTTGATACTTTGGCAAATGAGTAGGTGCGTTCATCGTTGACATAATAAAACCTTTTGCTACAAAGGGCACATCATAACTTATTTATGAAACCAAGCCAAAACCAGCGCAATCAGGACGTCATTCTTAGAACCTGTCTTCACCGTCTACTAGGCTGGCCGAAATGGGTTGATTTTCTGCGGTCCGTTGCTCACATACTCCTCTGTATGCTGCGCTACGGTCCTCTAAAATCAACCCATTTCATCTCAGCCTAGCGACTGTGAAGACAGGTTCTTAGTTCACCAAGGTTTCTTTGTTGCACACCACCTGCAATGATGTCACGTTTTGTAACCCTCTAGGTAGGCGATTTCCTCGTCGACCGCGCTCTCCTTTATAGTGCAAAAGATCAGCCATTTTCAAGGTAAAATGACGTTTTCCAGCATGCACAGTTAGAGCATCATTCAGAGACAATATTTGTACGTCAATGACAAATTCCTCACGTGCCAAGGCTTTGGTTGTGGGAATATTGATTAATTTATTGCCTTTGCCCCGAGTCAACTCTGGTAATTCATTGGCTGAAAAAATCAACAGTCGCCCTGTATTAGTCACACAAGCCACCTGTGCAGTATCTTTGGCGTTTAAAATCCTTGGCATCAACATTAGGCTATTTGTGGGCAACCGAAGACACGCTTTGCCATTACGGTTTTTAACATACAACTCTTTGAGCTGGGTTAAAAAACCATATCCTGCATCATTAGACAATAAGACCCAATCTTCTGGCTCCCCACTGATTAATGTAGCAAAGAAGGCGCCATCCCCTGGATTGAGTTTGCCAGATAGCGGCTCACCTTGACCTCGCGCAGATGGTAATACGTGGCCTGGCAACGTATATACTTTGCCTTCACTATCAAAAAACACCACCTGTTGATTACTGCGCGCATTGGTTTGGGCTTTGAACACATCTCCTGACTTATAACTGATTTTCTGTCCATCGATATCGTTGCCTTTTGCTGCACGGATCCAACCTTTTTCAGAAAGAATGACTGTAATGGGTTCGTTCGGAAGGATATCTTCTTCCCTCAATGCTTGAGCTTCCTGTCGTGACACAACAGGAGAGCGTCTTTTATCTCCATATAAATCACGGGACGCGATGATTTCTTCTTTAACGAGCGCACGAAGACGCTGTTCGCTTGCTAATATCTGTTGCAAATGATCCCGAAGGGCACTCAACTCATCATGTTCTGCACGCAGTTTGACTTCTTCAAGCTTAGCCAAATGGCGCAATTTGATTTCAAGAATGGCTTCCGCTTGACGTTCCGTCAGTTGAAAACGAGACATCAAAGCCTCTTTAGGTACTTCTGCTTCTCTAATGATGGCGATGACTTCATCAATATTGAGAAAAGCAATCAACAATCCTTCTAAAATGTGAAGTCTCTCTAAGACTTTATCTAAGCGAAACTGTGAGCGTCGTTTAACCGTTTCTAATCTAAAGACCAACCATTCTTGCAAAATGGCCATTAAATTTTTAACGCCTGGTTTACCATTTAGACCAATCATGTTGAAGTTGACTCGATAACTTCGCTCCAGATCTGTTGTAGCAAACAAATGTGACATTAATGCATCCATGTCAACTCGATTTGAACGCGGAATCACGACTAGTCGGGTGGGATGCTCATGATCAGATTCATCGCGCAAATCTTCAACCATGGGTAATTTTTTTTGTTGCATTTGTAGGGCAATTTGTTCAACGACTTTAGCGCCGGATACTTGGTAAGGTAAGGCTGTGATGACAATATGATGCTTTTCAATATGATAGATAGCCCGCATTTTAATAGAACCATGTCCTGTTTCATAAAGAGTACGAATCATATCGACTGGGGTGATGATTTCCGCTTCAGTGGGAAAATCAGGTGCTTGTATGAACGTTAAGACTGAGTCAAGTGTTGCTTCCTTATGGTCGAGCAAATGAATACAAGCATTGGCTACCTCAGTTAAATTGTGTGGCAAGATGTCAGAAGACATCCCAACTGCAATTCCCATCGCTCCATTTAACAATACATTGGGCAGTCGAGCTGGCAGTAAGGAAGGTTCTTCTAGGGTAGCATCAAAGTTATCCACCCAATCGACTGTGCCTTGCTGTAATTCTGATAACAACAAATCTGCATAGGCTGATAAACGTGCTTCAGTATAGCGCATCGCAGCAAACGATTTTGGATCATCTGGTGAACCCCAATTGCCTTGTCCATCAACAAAAGGATACCGATAAGAAAAGGGTTGAGCCATCAACACCATGGCTTCATAACAAGCCACATCCCCATGAGGATGAAATTTACCGAGCACATCCCCAACCGTACGCGCCGATTTTTTATGTTTAGATGACGCTTTCAGTCCAAGCTCTGACATGGCATAAACAATTCGCCGTTGTACAGGCTTTAATCCATCAGCAATATGAGGCAAGGCTCGGTCTAAAATAACGTACATAGAGTAGTCTAGGTATGCTTTTTCAGTAAATTCCGTGAGTGGTTTACGTTCAATAATATGGCTCATATGAAAGACTCATGCGATAGCGTTATTAAATATGAGATCATCGTATCATAAAAAGAACGACAAATTGAAAATGACGCTCAGAGCATCGTTGCATCTTCTCACGTTTTGCTACGATAATATTCACTTTGAATATGTGAATAACTATTTTGATTTTTTGGGTTATAATTCAACGCCTTAAATTAACTGATTGATTTTAATGTATAAATTAAAAATAATGATGGGTTGGTTCATGGCTGATATTGTGGATAACTATGTGGAGTAATAGTTGAAAAGTGAATATATTAATTTTTACAATTGGTAATGCCCCTTCTTTTTTTGATAAGGAAAGACAACCTTTACTCAAAATGAGCAGCTTTTGATGCTCTCTTCCAACCAAGCCAGTCAATTGAGCATGTTTGCCCTATATGCACAGCAAGTAGAGCGAAAGAGCGGCCATAAATCCCCTATTGAAAAAATATTTGATGCATTAGTTAAGATACATGCATTCCAAAGCGATTATCAAGCAAGCATGGCTGTGCAACAAGTGACGTGCTCAATTGAACAAGATACCGTTCGTTATTCTTGGGTTTGATAAGAAAAATAAGTTGACTTTACTTAGAGGTTTATCATTCATTATGATTAGTCGGTCATGTTGATGTTTGGTGTATCAGGGGTTTCTATCGGTAAAATGGATCATGTCACAACGACTGTGGTCAGTGATCCCCCTAACTCAGGCCCAAAGAAGAGAGGGAGCTCTATTATGCACGAGTATTTATTATGGTTACCACTAGCTGCCTATTCTGTACATGTTTTAGAAGAAGCAATATTAGACTGGAAAACGTGGGCTCAAGAAAAGCTCCATATAGCCAACGTAGAATGGAGTATCTTTGATGTTACGAATATGATGGTGATGTTTATTGCTATTGCTGCCGCAATGGTTGGCTGGAAAATTCCCGCCTTTGGTTTGATTATCCCAGCATTGATGGTGATTAATGCCATCTTTTTTCATATTTTACCAACGGTGTTTCAACGTGTTATCTCCCCAGGGGTCATTACTTCCATCATTCTATTTTTACCCATATCAAGCTGGATTTATTACGCTGCTTACGAAGACGGTGTACTGGATTGGTATACAGGAATTGCTTCTTTCGTTCTTGGGGGATTATTAATGGCCTCTCCCATCGTTTTCCTCTTCTTACGCCTAAAATTAAAAGCCAAATAAAATGGCAATCCGACCCATTCGACCATGGTTGGCTATTTTGAAATATCTTGGGTATAGTAATTTTTTCTAAAATCATGCATAGGAGCTTCTTTTTGTGAAAGTGTTCTATATTTTTGTTTTCATGGTGACTCTGAGTGGTCTGACCTATGCAAATGTGGCTGATGACTTGTGCTCTACTGAAGGTTTGATGAAATTAGTGCCTCAATTGAAAAATACCGAAGGAAAATTTGAGATACCTAATCCCCAAAAAGAGTTGAAAAAATTTCTGATGGTTCATCAGTCGCTAACCAATATTGTTGAAATTGCGTTAGCGCAATCAAATCAAAATACCGATCCTTACCAACTTGCCCAAAGTCAGCAAGTCGCGCTGGTATTCCCCTCCAGTTGGCGCAGCGCAGAAATTGGTGTGATGACCAACGGCAAAACAGTCAGTTTTCCAGATGGTAAGCGTTTTGCCTCTTATGGGGGGGAATCATTTCTCAATGGCATCACTCCTGTAGATGGAACCAACGGGATATTCTATAAGGTGGTTAAACCAGATGGCTCAACCCCCGCATTGATTTACTCCCAGCCCACGACACTTTCATGCGTGAATCGACTCGTCTTAGCTGGTGCAAATACAGCAGGAACTTGGTTGCCTCCTTCTTATGTGTTAGGGACCAAAGAAGGAAGGGCTTATCTCATCGTTGATAAATGCGTGGACTTGGGGTTAGCTGTAATTAAAAATGGCAATAACATGCTTGCTCCAAATGGTGAGCTTTTTACGGCGATTCAATGGGCCGACTCCTCATCTCTGGCACACATGCGCTCACATGATAAAGCCCATACTCATTAAGGAATGGATAGCCATGATTGCGCCCCAGAGCCAGGACTTTAGTTGACAAAGAAGCGCATCTTATGCAATATTCAACTAGCGAGGTTGGACTTGCTATGTGTCATTCCACTGGGTCAATTGGCGACACACTGATTGGCCCTTTCTATTTTATTGCTATCAATTGATTCAAAACCAGCTTGAAACTCAGAGCAATCATTAAGATCCCACTTGAAAATTCAATGCGTCGCCAAACACTTCCTTGAGTTAACAGCTTAGAAAAATAGTAAGCGGTGAAGGTTAGCACTGTAAACCATAAGAAACTTGAGCTGAGCACGCCGAGTAAAAAGACATGTTCATAACCTGGAAATTGGCCGCTTCTGCCACCTATTAATACCAAAGAATCAATGATGGCATGAGGATTTAATAAGCTAAAACCCAAAGCCAACATGACGATTTGCCAACGATTCAAATGTTTGGGGGTAGGTAGGGTTTCTTGGCCTTTTAGTTGACGACTTCTTTTGAGAGCAGAAATCCCATAATACAAAAGAAATAGAGCGCCAAACCAAGTCAAACTGATTCGAAGGTTGTCATGAGACGCCAGAATATCTTGCAAACCAACGATACTTGCTGTAATAAGAATAAGATCGCTGATAAAACAAGTCAACGCAGAAAGGGCAGCATGACGACGCAGCACCCCTTGGCGAATCAAAAAAATATTCTGCGGACCTAAGGCCATGATGAGCGATAAGCCAAGCAATAGGCCGTTAAAATAAATATACATGATATCATCTAGAACAAAAATAGAGCTATTTTAGCATAAATTGTCTTTTTTAGGAACTACTTTGGAGCAATGATGCCAATTGTTAAAGTGAATGGAGTCAATTTGTATTATGAGCAAGAAGGAAAAGGACCTTCTGTTATTTTTATCGCGGGGTATACGTGCGATTTGAACTATTGGATGCCTATACGTGCTGCGTTTGCAAAGCATTTCCAGGTGACTTTATTTGACAATCGAGGAGCTGGTCGCAGTGATTCTCCCGATGAAGCCTATTTTATAGAAGATATGGCATCAGATACAGCAAGATTGATCGAGGCTTTGGATTTAAAGAAACCACATGTCATTGCTAGTTCTATGGGTACAGCAATCACCCAAACGTTGGTAAAACATGCGCCTCCGTTAGTGGATAAAATAGTCTTAACCAATCCATTGCTCACTTTTGATGGGCTAAGTGCACATGCATTTCAATGGCTAATCAAATTGCGAGAACAAGGAGTTTCGCCAGAACTATTGATAGAGGGGGTCTTGCCATGGATTTTTTCAAAAGATTTTCTTAAAAAACCAGAGAATGTGCATTCTTTGATAGAGCTCATGCTATCTAATCCTTATCCACAAACGCTTGTTGGCCAAAAACGCCAGTTTGCTGCTTTGAGGCATTTTAATTCGCATGCTTGGTACAAAGACATCAAAACCCCAGCTCTTATCATCGGAGGCGCTGAAGATCTCACAATTTCTATTGAGCATGCTAAAGATTTAGCAAAAGATTTAGCCAATGCACAATTATATATTTTTCCAAATATGGGACATGCGCCAAACGTTGAGAATCCAAAACAATATGCACAAATCGTTTTGGATTTTTTAAAGGCTTAGGGATGTTGTTTAGAGCGTCGAACGGTTAATATTTAAACGGATCGACGCTCTAGATTTCCACAAAAATGTGATCATCCTCGATTCGTGTCGGATAAATCCGAAGCGGATGTGGTTTGGAGATTTTTCCTAATAAGGTTCCAATGGCAGGAGGCCAAGGTGACCAGCACTGAACCGCTCCAGTTTTCAAATCAAAGGCACTTTTGTGAAAGGGACAAACGATGTGACATTTGTCATTGATTTTCCCCTTTTGCAGTGGCAACTTGAGATGAGGACATTGTGCTTGTACGGCATGCACTTGATTGTCATGCCAAATGAGCAATATTTTATTGCCATCAATGGTTGTTGTTTGTCGGTTTGCCTGTTGCAAGGTTGATAGGTTGATTGCAGCTTTCCACGCCATCATTTTTCCTTAAAGTTCGAAGGGATAGGTATCATAGCAGTTAATTGGTTGAAAGATGATTGATTTTTAAGAGATTAAAGCCATGCTTCATTTAAGAATTGCAACTTGTTGTCAGGGAAGTATAATTAACGAAATGATCTCTATTGTACTGACATGATTGACCTAGGATTTTAGTGTAAGGAGGGAGCGTGGGCTCTTTGTTGAAAAGAAAAGCTATTTTCATCTCTGTTTTAGCGATGCTACTGGCAGTTTGCCCCTCAATATTTGCAGATGAAGCAAAATTTAAGCGAATTGAGCCATTACTGGATGGTTATTATCCTCCATATCCCCAAACGACTCCCGCAACTGGGGCTGAAGAAGAACTCATAAAGCGAGGAGAGTATTTAGCAAAAATGGGGGACTGTATTGCTTGTCACACCAATGTGAAGGGTAATACACCTGCTTTTGCTGGTGGTTTAGCCATTGATACGCCCTTTGGGACATTTTATAGTCCAAATATTACCCCTGATAAAAAGACAGGTATTGGCAATTGGACCGAGGAAGATTTTATCCGCGCTTTGAAAAAAGGACGCGATCCTAAGGGACGAAATTATTTTCCAGTGTTCCCCTATGTTTATTTTTCCAATATCACAGACGATGATGCTCGTGCGTTATATCACTTCTTTATGAGTATTCCGCCTGTCGAGTTGGAAAATAAACCATTGCCTTTTCCTTTTAATGTACCCGGTGCTCGTCTTTCTTTGTGGGGTTGGAATCTTTTATTTTTCTTTCCCAATGAAAAGTTTCATTATGATCCCAAACGTTCTCCAGACTGGAATCGTGGTAAATATATTGTCGATGGTTTGGGACATTGCAGCATGTGTCATACGCCGTTGAATATTTTTGGGGCGCCAAAAGAGCGATTTTATTTGACTGGTGGATTTGTGGATGGATACTGGGCACCAAACATTACTAAGTATGGATTGCATTCGGCAAATCTATATGAGGTGGCTCAAGTATTTGCAGCAGGACAATTGATTAACAAAGCAGGCAGAGTTTCGGGCCCCATGGCTGATGTCAATCATAATAGCTTAGGGTACTTAACGGCAGAAGATCATCTGGCCATTGCTACTTATTTAAAAACTGTGGTGAGTGAAGAACCTTTGGATTTGTTACCTTCAGAGCAACAGCCCACCCTGAAACGAGGAAAACAGGTCTATGTGAACACATGTATCATGTGTCATCAGAATGGCGAAATGACTGCACCAAGGATTGGCAATGGAGCAAATTGGTTTATGCGGCTTAAAGAAAGCGGCATACTCGGACTTTATCGGCACGCCATTAATGGGTTCAATAGCATGCCTGTGAAAGGTGCTTGTGTGACTTGTTCTGACAATGACATCATTTCTGCAGTGGATTATATCTTAAACGAATCTCTATCTCGCTCACAGTGGCAAGACGTTGAAAGAAATGGTGTCACTACGTTTCCTGAAAATGGTCGTGATGTCTACAATGAAAATTGTAGTGTTTGCCACAATGAAGGCAAGCTTGGCGCACCTAAAATAGGTGATAAAGAAGCTTGGAAACCATTGATTCTGCAAAATTTTGATGTATTGGTTGAACATACAATAAAGGGCGAGCATCATCCCAAAAATGGTGGTTGCGATCTTTGCTCAACGGGCGAGATCATTGACGCTATCAAATATATAGTTAGTCAATCGAAAACAGAAGGTAATTATACCTTGTGGTAGATTCATTCTAGTAATTATTTGACGAGGTGAGGGACGAGGATGTTAAACAAGTTGAGCATCTGCAAATGGGTAACACTATTGGCTATTTTTGCGCCATTAAAAGCTGCACTAGCGAGCACTGATTATTGGCAGATGAATATGCACAAGGGAGTGAGCCCGATTAGTCACGATATGTATGATTTACATATGGTGGCTATTGGCATCTGTGCAATCATTGGAATTGTCGTATTTGGGATTATGATTTATTCCATTATTCATCACCGTAAATCCAAAGGTTACAAGGCAGCTACTTTCGAAGTGAATACAAGGCTGGAAATTGTTTGGACCATCATCCCATTTGTGATTTTGGTAGGCCTTGCCATTCCTGCAACGAAGGTACTCATTCGTCAAGATGACAGTTCTCAATCAGATATCACGATTAAAGTCGTTGGTTATCAGTGGAAATGGCAATATGAATATTTAGATCAGGGTATTCGGTTTTTTAGCAATTTATCGACCCCTTTTAGCCAGATTCAAAATGAAGCACCCAAAGGGCAATGGTATTTGTTAGAGGTGGATAGGCCACTGGTTTTACCTATTAACAAAAAAATCAGATTTGTCGTCACTTCTAATGATGTGATTCATTCTTGGTGGGTTCCAGAGCTTGGAGTCAAACGTGATGCCATTCCAGGGTTTATGCATGAAGCCTGGACGCGTATAGAAAAGCCCGGAATTTATCGTGGACAATGTACGGAACTTTGCGGGATTAACCATGGCTATATGCCCATTGTGGTAGAGGCAGTTAATGAGGATGATTTTGCAAAATGGGTCAATGAGCAAGTTAAGGTTGAGGATGAATATGCTATTGCAAAAAATCAAGTTGCCGCTCAGAAAACATTGACTCGTGCTGAATTAATGAAATTAGGCAAAGAGAAATATGATTTGATTTGTAGTGCCTGTCACCAGGTCAATGGACGAGGGATTCCTCCGTTGTATCCTGCCCTAAAAAATAGCTCAGTCGCTATAGGGAAACCTATTTCAAGACACATTGCCTTGATCTTAAACGGGGTACCTGGTTCTGCTATGCAGCCTTATAGAGATCAATTAACCGACGAAGTCATCGCCGCCATAACCACTTACGAACGAAATGCTTGGGGCAATAACACCAACGATGAGGTTCAGCCCGCAGATGTGGCAAAAGTGCGTGACAGTGAGATAAAAGCACCAACCATGGTGAAAAAAGCTAAAGCTGGAGGTTTACGATGAGTTATGCAGTAACACAAGATACAGAACATGACGCACATGGACCAGAACAAGGGAAAGGTTTCATTGGATTTATCAAACGTTGGTTATTCACCACCAACCATAAAGACATAGGTACGTTATATTTATGTTTGGCACTGGTCAGCTTTTTTCTCGCAGGTGGCATGGCTATGGTGATTCGGGCTGAATTATTTCAACCTGGACATCGTTTTGTTGATCCCAATTTCTTTAATCAAATGACCACGTTTCATGGCTTAATCATGCTGTTTGGGGTGGTGATGCCTGCCTTCACAGGGATGGCAAATTGGCAAATTCCAATGATGATTGGCGCGCCAGATATGGCTCTACCTCGCCTCAATAATTGGAGCTTCTGGATTTTACCGTTTGCTTTTGGCTTACTGTTGTCAACGCTATTTCATAATGGTGGCGGTCCTAATTTTGGTTGGACATTTTATGCCCCACTCTCTACTAAGTATGCGCCGCCTAGTACGGATTTTATGATTTTCTCAATACACATGATGGGGCTTTCATCTATCATGGGTTCTATCAACATTATTGCGACCATTCTGAATATGCGCGCGCCAGGTATGACGATGATGAAATTGCCAATTTTCGTATGGACTTGGCTCATTACTGCTTTTCTATTGATTGCCATCATGCCTGTATTGGCGGGAGCCGTTACCATGATGCTCGCTGATCGCCATTTCGGCACTAGTTTTTTTGAAGCGGCTGGTGGGGGTGATCCTATTTTATTTCAGCATGTGTTTTGGTTCTTTGGTCATCCTGAGGTTTACGTGCTTGTGCTCCCTGCATTTGGCGTGATTTCTGAAGTGATTCCGACTTTTAGTCGTAAGCCTTTATTTGGGTATCATTTCATGGTTTATGCAACGTTAAGCATTGCTGCACTCTCCTTCATCGTCTGGGTACATCACATGTTTACCACGGGCGTGCCTTTGGGTGCAGAACTCTTCTTTATGTACACCACTATGTTGATTGCGGTACCCACAGGCATTAAGGTATTTAACTGGGTTGGAACCATGTTTAAGGGGTCTTTAACCTTTGAAACCCCCATGCTTTTTGCCATCGCATTTGTATTCTTGTTTACCATTGGAGGATTTACAGGACTGATGCTTGCCTTGGTGCCTGCAGATTTCCAATATCAGGATACATATTTTGTGGTCGGGCATTTTCATTACGTGTTGGTCCCTGGCGTTATCTTTGCTTTGATAGCCGCAACCTATTACTGGATCCCTAAATGGACGGGATATATGTATAATGAGCGTTTGGGTAAATGGCACTTTTGGTTATCGGTTATTTCAGTCAACATTGCTTTTTTTCCAATGCACTTTTTGGGACTTGCTGGGATGCCACGCCGCATTCCGGATTATGCATTACAATTTGCCAATTTTAATATGATTTCATCCATTGGTGCGTTTATTTTTGGGTTTTCACAACTGTTATTTTTATATAATGTGATTGCCACGATGCGCCATCACGGTAAAAAAGTGGATGGTCGAGTTTGGGAGGGCGCTCATGGTCTAGAATGGACCCTGTCCTCTCCTCCACCTTATCATAGTTTTACCACTCCACCTGAGATACATTAGATTGGTTTGAAAATCGTTGTGGAGAGGGTTGTAAATGGCTGCAAAAAACAATAAAAAACTCTTGATTATCCTTGCAGCTATTGTTTTTGGGATGTTTGGTTTTTGTTTTGCTTTGGTGCCTATCTATAATAGTTTATGCAAAACCTTAGGCATTAATGGCAAAACAAATACAGTAGCCGTTCCCTATGATGCTCGCACGGCAACCATAGAAAAAAGAGAAGTATTGGTGCAATTTGTGGCAACAATAAATGGTGGTGTGCCTTGGGCCTTTTACCCTAAAACAAGAACGCTAAAGGTTCATCCTGGTGAAATGGCAAAGCTTGCTTTCTATGCAGAAAATAAATCAGATCATCGTATGGTTGTGCAAGCCATACCAAGTGTTACACCAGGAATTGCAGCAAAATATTTAAAAAAAACAGAGTGTTTTTGTTTCACACAACAAACATTAAATGGTCATGAAGCGATGGATATGCCATTGCTTTTTCATCTAGATAAAGATTTACCAGCCAATGTGAAAACCATCACCCTGGCCTATGCTTTATTTGATGTGACAGATAGAGCCAGTTAAAAGGAGACATTATGAGCGATCATGGTACCTATTATATTCCTAAGCCAAGTCATTGGCCGTTGGTTGGTTCATTTGGTCTAACGACGACATTGGTTGGTGCTGCCTCTTGGCTGCATACCGATTGGTACGGGCCCTACCTATTCACTTTAGGGTTATTCATTCTCATTTTTATGATGTTTGGTTGGTTTGGACAAGTGATTTATGAAAATGAGAAAGGAGTCTATGATCTCCAGGTGGACCGTTCATTTCGTTGGGGAATGTGCTGGTTCATCTTTTCTGAAGTGTGTTTTTTTGGTGCATTTTTTGGGGCTTTGTTCTTTACAAGGATTTGGTCTATTCCAGAGTTAAATGGTGAAATGCATCCGATGACCCATATCCTATTGTGGCCAAATTTCGAAGCGACCTGGCCGCTACTTAAAAATCCTAACAATCAAATTTTTGTGGGTGCACAAGAGGGTATGTCCGCGTGGGGATTGGCGGCCGTGAATACCTTAGTGTTGCTCACCTCAGGCGTGACAGTGACCTGGGCTCATTGGGCGTTAAAATTAAACAAGCGGCGTCAGTTGAAGATAGCGATGGCTTGTACCTTTTCTTTAGGCTTACTCTTTCTATTTTTGCAATCACATGAATATTACGACGCTTATTCAAAAATGGGCTTGACCCTTGATGCTGGTATTTATGGCACGACTTTTTTTATGCTGACCGGCTTTCATGGGTTGCATGTAACCATCGGAACCATCATGCTGATTGTGATTTTCTTACGCATTCTTGCAGGCCATTTCACCGCTGAGCGGCATTTTGCCTTTGAAGCAGTCGCTTGGTATTGGCACTTTGTGGATGTAGTTTGGTTATTTCTGTTTATCTTTGTGTATTGGCTATAGCCTTAGAGGTATACCATGGGTTGGTTTAAGGATCTAACCGATTGGGGCAAGCGCGTTTTACCGCTTAAAAAAGCAGAAGCTGTTGCGACCTATTCTTATCAAACGATGGCTTATTTGTTTGAACAAGTAGGGGTGATTCCTAAAGTCATCCATTCTATGGTTACTCATGCGCCTAATCGTACCCTTGCCACTCATTTGACTCGTATTGCTTTAGAAGATTTACTGCCTTTGGTTTTGGTACGATATACCAGTGAGTTGCTTCAACAGTACTTGTATCGTCGCCTTGCAGAAGAGGATCCCGATAGCTCCACACACAGTTTTGATACCGTTATCATGATGGCTCTTTATTCACTACAGCTGGCCACTTGGACTTATGAGATCCGCAAAAAAACAAAGATATTGGTTCGCACGGTGGTGGTAACTCTCGAAGCGCCCGTCTTACTAAATGCCGATAAAATAGGCCCTAAGATGGATGTATGTACACTGGAGCATTGCTCCATGTTACGTTTCATGCAAGGTAGCATTCGAGATAATGCAGCCTATTGGGCAACTGAAGCCGCCATTTCCCTCATCGGATATATTCCTTATGTGGGAGGCGCCGCCGCTGCTTCATTAGCTGTTTATCATCGTGGTCGTTATGTATTAACGATTGTTCTGCCTGATCTTTGTAATCGCCATCAGGTTGTATATTTAAGAGAACATTCAGAGCTTGCTTTGTCTCTGGGTTTAGGACACACGGGCTCGACCTGGCTTACTCTAAAATTGATTGAAACAGCCACCGGCATCCCTCAGGCGTTTTATGCGAGTCTGGTGGAATCACTGTTGCTTTTTACTCAAATGAATACAGCGGCCCACATGATGCTCCCACCAGCTAAAAAGGCGTCTTTGCGCAACATCCCTGATCCTATTTTACATTTTCAAAATGTGGTTGGTTTTGTGGTGGATATCTTCATTTTAGGACTGAAGTCAAAAATTCCTAGAATGCTTAAAGAACGTGGAGGAAAGAATCTCAAGGCGTTTTTAAAGGATCTTCCGTTGGGAGAGATTGTCGCACGATGTGATTGGCTTCTCCATAATCGATTGTCTCGACTCGTGTTACCTGATTTGATACAAAGTAAAGACTTATTTTTGAAAGATCCTGTTGTTGGTTCTAATTTACCAGGACTTAGAAAAACTGTCATCAATATATTGACTGAAGTGGAGGGGTTGCCAGAATATTTGGCCATTAGAATAGCAGGGCGTGCGCCTGATGCTGCAGCTAGCCTTTTAGAGAGTATTTTAGGCACACCAAAATTTGCGACTAAGCTTTTGTTAGAATTGATCTCTGATCAAGAAATCATAGAACAAATACGTTACTGTCGTTATCAAATCCAAGGTTTAGATGTGTCTATTCCTGTCGCTGCTGTCACAGTAGATGACACTGCTGTCTTGTTAAATGGCCAGACTCAAGTGGATAGGGACAATAAAGTGAAGCCCATTTTACTTGCTCCATCCACAGAATTCGCCAAATCACCGGCAGAGGTTATCAAAAGGACCAAAGAACCAGATACTCCCTTGTTGGTAGACAGAGAAAGGGCAATCAAACGTTCGGCAGTCAGTGCTGGACATCCAGCTTGGCCCGTTACTTCAACCGAGGCGAGATTGGCTATCCGTAACCGTTTTCACAAGCCCGCTAACGCGCCCTCAGATGAGGATGAAGCGGAATGGGTTGATGTTCAATCTGTGGTGGAAAACAGAGATATTCATTATCAATAGGATAAATCATTGCCAAAATGCTTTGGGACGAGACCTCACCATTCTCTAGAACAGCTCGGCTGTTTGACGCAATTAAATGACTATTTTTGTTCTTTTGTAGGCCTTATCCAATCAGGCAGCGTTTTTTGCTTGGCTTCAGTTAGTGTTAATCCGCCTGCAGGAACATCCTTGCAGATGGTACTGCCAGCGGCAATCGTTGCATTTTCATTGACCGTCACTGGCGCTATCAGCTGTGTATCTGAGCCGATAAAAACCCCATCTTTAATGATGGTTTGATATTTATGTGCGCCATCGTAATTACAGGTGATGGTGCCTGCGCCAATATTCACATTTTTGCCAATGGTGACATCACCCAAATAAGTCAAATGGCTGGCTTTGCTATGAGCATCCAGAACCGCATTCTTCGTTTCGACAAAGTTTCCAATTTTACAATCAGAGGCCAATTGAGTCCCGGGTCTTAGTCTGGCAAAAGGGCCTACTTGGCAATGATCGCCAATCTGGCAATGATCGAGCACACTATTTGGCAAAATATGGCAATGTTGACCGATGGACACTTCATTCAAACTACAATTTGCTCCAATTTGCGAGCCATCGCCAATAAAGACGTTGCCTGAGAATATCGTGTTGACATCAATAAACACATCAGTGCCACACGTTAATTCTCCGCGGATATCGACCCTTGCTCCATCAGCAATAGTGACCCCAGCCAGCATGAATTGAGAGGCTAAGCGCGCTTGTAAAGCTCGCTCAACTTGTTGCAACTGTAGGCGATTATTGACGCCTTGTACTTCCATGGCATCTTTGGCAGTGAGTGTGGCAATGGGTAATTGCTCATTTACAGCTTTGGAGATGATTTCAGTTAAATAATACTCTCCTTGTGCATTATCATTGCTCAAATGTGGCAACCACCTATTCAGTGCAGAGGCCTTAACACAACAAATCCCAGAATAAATTTCTTTGATCTGTTGCTCATTGAGTGAGGCATCTTTTTCTTCAACAATAGCTCTCACTTTCCCATCCACATCACGCACAATTCTACCAAGTCCTGTTGGATCGTTCATTGTTGCTACTAATAAGGATAAGGCTTGATGAGTAGGTGCACAAAGTGAAATTAATGTTTGTAAGGTGTCCACTTGTATTAATGGCACATCTCCATATAACACTAAGACCATGCTGTTAGCAGGAATATGAGGTAGTGCTTGCATCAAAGCGTGTCCAGTCCCTTGCTGAGACTCTTGCAACACCCAATTGATGGAAAAAGTTGGAAGTGATTGCAAAATCCTATCACTGCCATGCCCAACAATAATATGAATGGCATCAGGATTCAAAGCGCTGGCTGTGTTCACCACGCGCTCTAACATAGGTAGTCCCCCAACAGTATGGAGTACTTTAGGAAGCGCTGAATGCATGCGCTTGCCCTGGCCTGCTGCCAGGATTACGATGTGTAATGACATGTCAGATGTTATATCCTTATGATTTGAAAGTGATGTGAACTTTCTGCATTTATTTTGATATTTATGTGATTATGCTATGATAAAAAAAAAACGAACAAAGGGGTAGTCCTATGACTATTTTTCTAGAAATTAGTAAACAGCTTTTGCTACGTAAATTACGTTCCAGCTGTGATGAGTCAACGACTGCCGATCAGTCTACTATTAACCATTTCAGATCATTGTTTAATGCGGGTCGAGACACCACATTATCTGCCGCCAAACGGGTACAAATCGAGAGCCTTATCTCCAAAATAGAATCATATGAGGATGAGCATCAAAAAGATGACGCCTCTCTTAAGGCGTTGATTGACTTCCTTAAGGGTTGCCTAAAGGAAATTGAAACGGCAAGGGCAGGTCATCCCATAGGAAAAACTGAGCCTATATTGGAGCGTTTACAGGTATTTTTACAGTCTGCTTTTGATAGATTGAGAGAGTTGAATTTACTGAATACGCCTCATGATGAAGATCCGCTGAATACATTCCGTTTTCATCAAGCGTATTATTGTATCGAAAAAAAATATTCTGAGTATGAAATGGGAATGCTCGAACAACTCACCAAAGAAGTGGAGTTTCGGGCAAAGCAAGAAATACTTCTTGTTGAGGCCTTTCGCCGATGCATCAAATACCTAGAAGCAAAAAGTCCACAGCACCCACTGTATGCAGAGGCAAAATTAGATCATATTTTTCTTCATATCATTGAATTACAACAACACAATAAACAATTGTGTGCAGATTATTCATTATTTGGTGTGTTACTCTCGGATGATAAATTAAACAGGTGTTTGGATAGAGCGCTGATTGAAATCATTGAGGACATGGATACATGCTGTGAAGCACCCATAATCCAGGCGATATTATATCCTGCTCGAATCAAATTGCTAAGTCCTGAAGTAAGACAAGTCGCCGAGAAAGTATTGACACCATCGGTAACCAGTTCTGCCAGCAGAAAGCGCCTTGATTCAGGGGCTTCAAAAAAAAGCGAGAAAAGAGGCGAAGGCGCAACAGATACAACGTCTGAGGAAAGAGCGGCTCTAGATACAGCAGCGAGACCTCACCGCGACTCTACGGGATCATTACCTGTTGACGCATCATTACCCCAACAAAAAGAGGAGGGGGGTGATAGTCAAGGTGAGGCTCTGGCCCAAAGCGCGATATTGCTCGCGGAACGCAGCACTTCCCCCTCAAGTGGTTTAAGGGATCAAAGAGCGGCACCAGCCGAATCACCAGCTGCTCTTCTCGCATCTCAAGGGGTCACAAGAAAGGATAAGAAAAAAAAATCAAGAGAAGATGGAGTGGCGGCAGCAAATACCAGGCCTTAATGACTGAGCTCACCACATAATGCTGTTTCCATCAGGGACTTGATGGTTGTGATGTCGGTGTATTTACTTAATAAATAAAGCAGTTTGCAATGGGCGGCTTCAGGAGTCATGTCATGACCACTGATGAGCCCAGCCTGCTTCAGTGTGTAGCCTGTGGCATATTGATTCATTGCAACTCGACCATGATGACATTGGCTGCAATTGACAATGATGATTCCCCTCTGGCAAGCCTCTTCTAATAATCGTAAGAACTTTGGATCATTGCTTTGAGCATTTCCTGCACCATAAGTTTCTAAGACCAAACCACGCAGAGGCTGCTGTAAAATAAAGGCAAGCACATCGCTCGCAAATCCCGGAAACAGACGAAAATTGGCAATAAAATGAGGGGTGATGGTTTGTAGGCGAAAAGGATGTTTGTTGTGCGAAATCAATCGTTTTTTTTGTATTTCAATGGTGATGCCGATGGATGCCAGATGAGGAAAATTAGGGGAATCAAATGCATTAAATTGATCGGCACTGATTTTTTGCGCACGGTTTCCTCTTAATAAATGCAGATTGAAGTAAATACAAACCTCTTTGATGGGGTGATGCGCTGCAAGCCATAAAGAGGTAATGACATTATCTATGGCATCATTTCGGATTTCGGATAATGGAATTTGTGAGCCAGTGAGGATCACGGTTTTGTCTAAATTTTCTAACATAAAAGACAAAGCTGAGGCGGTATAAGCCATGGTATCTGTGCCATGAAAAATAACAAACCCATCAAAATGTTCATATTCCGTCGCGATATCTTTGGCAATATGATTCCAGTCATGCACCGTCATATTAGATGAATCGAG
>JAKBCM010000089.1 GCA_021807845.1 Pseudomonadota bacterium | reverse complement strand
ACTCTGAATGAATCCTTACTAATGGCACTTGGTTTTGGTAAAAGGGTTCTTTGATTAAGGCAAAGTGCTCCGCATCATCGATATCGTTTCGAAATACCGTCATGGTAAAATCACCATGATGGTGCAGTGGGACTCGAGAAGTGGCTAATGGATGCACCAAATCCTCATGACGAATACGATAATCAATCAAATCTTTAATGGTGACCATCGGTATATTGTGCTGTTTAGAAAACGCTGCCAGTTCATTCTGCCGACTCATGGTGCCATCTTCATTGATGATTTCACAAATAACAGCCGCAGGTGTAAGTCCTGCCAATCTGACCAAATCAATACTCCCCTCAGTCTGACCTGGACGTTTGAATACCCCACCAGGCATAGCGCGCAAGGGGAACACATGCCCCGGAGAAATAACGTCTTGTGGCCCACTGGAAGGATCTATGGCTACTTTTACGGTTCTAGCCCGATCACTGGCAGATATCCCAGTCGTAACCCCAGATGCCGCTTCTATAGAAATGGTAAAAGCTGTCCTATAGGGCGAGCGATTACAACTGGCCATCATCGGTAAGCCTAATTTATCAATCAAGGGAGCAGTCATCGGCAAACAAACCAATCCCCGTCCAAAACGAGACATAAAATTAATGGCTTCTGCCGTTGCAAATTCGGCCGCAATCACAAGATCACCTTCATTTTCACGATGCTCATCATCCAGCAAAATCACCATTCTACCTTCTTTCAGTTCAGTGATTGCGTGCTCAATGCTAGCAAAAAGATATGTCATTTTTTACCCCAATGTATTCACTCAAAGAGCCAGTTTGACACCCTGATGCCTTGAACCTAGAAAAAGCAGTTGACCTAGCAACGAGGTCAACTGCTTTTTCTAGGTTGTGAAGCGCGTATAGTATCATAGATTAGATTCATTGCGTATTAATCAGAGACTCTAACTGATGAGCAACGATTCGAGTCAAGTAATCGTACTCAACATTCAAACGTTGTCCTACTTTTAAATGGCTGAATGTAGTCACACTTAACGTATGCGGCACCAGCATGATTTTAATAGAACCATTCGCCACTTCATTGATGGTTAAACTAATCCCATCTAATGAGATACTTCCTTTGGGCAACAAAAATGGTTTTGAAGACTTTGCAAAGTCACCTACCGTTATTTCAGTGTATTCTTCCATTTTCGTCTTCGACAAAAGACAGGCCGTTGTATCGACGTGGCCACTGACATAGTGCCCACCAAAACGTGTTGTAGCCATCATTGCTCGTTCGATATTGACAAAATCACCCGAATTTAAAGATTCGAGTGTTGTCAATTTGAGCGTCTCTGGAGACAGATCAAAGGCTAACACAGGCTTTGAATGTGGTAATAAAGTCAAACAGATTCCATTCACAGCAATACTTTCGCCAGCCATTAAGTCATGAAAAGGAGCTTCAATGAACAAACGATGACCTATCTTGGAACGATGATGAGCAGTCACCACCCCTTTTGTTTCAATCAACCCTGTGAACATGGATCCCTCAACATTGTTGATGAGCTTGTGACCCAATCATATGTGGCCATCACATTATCTCCCATATGGTTCCAGGTGACTTGGTGCGTTTGATGAAAGATATCTGGATGATGATAGACAGATAATGCTCTTTCTCCCAATACCTTTGGCGATAGATAAATATAGGTTTTATTAACCAATCTCGCCAAATGTAGGGCATTAAATAAAGTACCTCCTGCTTCTACCCAAATATCGTGATACCCCTTTTGACCGAGATTCAAAATAATTGTCTCAAGGTTTAACAAGCCTTTTGTCGCTGAAATAGGATGACAAGAACTATTTGGGTAAATAGGTGGGTTTTGATACTGTTCGTCATAATAAATATGGCAATGCTTTGCTGATTGAAATACCTTGGCTTTGGGATTTAATGCCAAACGAGTATCAATAATAGCCACAGGTTTTGCGATTTCTTCCTCATTGAGTCGAACATTCAATAACGGATCGTCCTCATTCACGGTTTTCGCTGTTGTTAAGAGAATATCACTATGCTGACGTTGTTTATGAGTAAATACTCTACAAGTTTCGTTAGATATAGGAACAGATTTGCCTCCTATCCCTGCTATTTTTCCATCCATGGTCTGTGCTAATTTTACGGTTACCCATGGCTTTTGGTTTACAATCCAATAGTGATAACTTTGATAAAATGCATTGATTTCAGGCAGAGGGTAATGAAAAACATCAATACCTTGTTCATTTAGCCTTCTCGGAGTATTGTTTGCAATAACAACAGGATTGGGGTCTCGATACGCATAAACGACTTTCTTAATGCCAAATTGAATAATTGCATCGACACAAGGCGGTGTCTTTCCCCAATGGTTACAAGGCTCCAAAGTCACATAGAGGGTAATACCGGTTATATTTTTAGGCAGTTGTTCTAGCAATAGTTGTTCAGCATGGGGGGTACCTGCACCACGATGCCAAGTCTGTGCTATAATTCTTCCTTCATGGACAGCAACTGCTCCAACGCTTGGATTAGGCGCACATCTGCCACGCCCCAGCCAGGCTTGGTCTAGTGCAAGAAGCAGATACTGTTTGTGCATAGTTCAACCATTATTACAAAGTGTGCTTATGATAACAAATGATTCATTTATTGAGTAGCCTCATGACTCCAATGAAATGGCCAACAGTGATACTTGCAACACTCTTTGTTTATACAAGGAATAGGATTTTACGCCCTATTTCTGTCTTTTTCATTATTTTAATCTCTTTTTCGCCCTATGGCTCTGCCTTTTCACCCTATAGCACCAAAGAATTAGAACAATTAGAAAAAGAATTTATCGAGCAAATCAATTTGGCAGATAATGTCATCCGAGAACCTGTAGCTCGTCAATATATTAATCATCTTGGTGAGATACTAGCAAGAAATGGGCAGCTTCCTCAACCCTATTTTTTTCTGGTGGAATCCAATGAAATTAATGCATTTGCTGGTCCTGGAGGCTATATTGGAGTTAATTCACAACTCATTCTTGCCACAGCGAACGAAAGTGAGTTGGCAGCAGTCATGGCTCATGAAATGGCTCACGTCCGTCTTCATCACCTGTATCGCATGATCGAGCATCAAAAACAAATGCGCATTCCCATGCTAGCGAGTATGCTGGCAGCAATCGCTTTGGGTGTGGTTAACCCAACACTCGGCAGTGGTGCATTAATGGCCTCTCTCTCTGGATTTACCCAAGACAACATCAACTTTGTCAGATCCAATGAAAAAGAAGCAGATAGAATTGGCATTGATATGCTGATTAAATCAGGATTAGATCCGCATGGCATGGCTGATTTTTTTAAAAAAATGCAGCTTAATTCACGCTATTACTATACTGCAAATATCCCCGCCATTTTACGCACACACCCATTGGATGAAGATAGAATTGCTGAAGCAGAAAATCGATGCCCCAGTCATCAAAGCAAACCCTATCAAGATAGTCTTGATTATCGCCTATTCAAAGAACTGATCCGTGCAGAAACCAATCATGATCCCAAACAGCTGTTAGATTACTATCAAAATCAATGTCAAAAAAAAGGCAATGAAATCGCTTGTCAATATGGTTATGTTCGAACCCTTATGAACGTGAATCAGAACAAGCAAGCAATCACTCATTTGATGCCGTTACTAAAACGCTATCCTGATCATTTGTTTTTTGTCATTGCCATGTCTAGCGCCGAAATCGGATTGAAACAATACGACAGTGCCCTAAAAAGATTACGTGAATTACACGAAAACTATCCGGAAAATTACGCGGCCATTTTAAGCTATGCAGAAGCCTTAGAGGAGGCCAATCAACCCCAAGAAGCCGCAAAAATATTATTGAAAGGCAGTCGAATATTCAATACAGATCTGGTGATGTGTGAGGAACTTGCGCAAGCAGAGGCGGCAAGCCATCGTAAAGATTATGCTTATTTCACCGAAGCAACGTGTCAATTGCTGCAAGGACGAAAAAGAGATGCGATGAAAAGATTACAGGTTGCCAAAAACTTGGTCAAAAATGACCGTCTCCTTAGGGAGAGAATTCTTGCCAAAATAGACGAAGTCAAGTTTTTACTTAATCCCTAGTTTTTTTAAACGATACCGCAACGTTCTAAAACTAATCCCCAATAGTTCTGCTGCCGCAGTTCGATTCCATTTTGTCTTTTCGAGAGCACTTAAAATCATTTCTTTTTCATGATCTTGTAAACTCGTATCCAAATCAACGCTCCTATTTGCATCAAAAACATCCTTCCCTATCTCTACTTGAGAAAGCTGTAGATCCTCTATACGGATAGTCTCACCACTACAAAGAGCCATTGCACGCTCAAGGATATTTTCAAGCTCACGCACATTTCCAGGGAAAGGGTAGGTCAGGAGTGCTTCTAAACAGTCTTTCGGTAAAATCAACGGTTTTCTATTTTCTTTGTCTGCTAATTTTTGCAAAATATGCTTGGCTAAGAGTGGGATATCAGCTTTATGCTCTTGCAAAGCCGGCACACGTAATTCAATCACATTGATGCGATAATACAATTCCTGTCGGAATCGCCCTCCTTGAACCTCTTGTTGTAAATTCTTATTGCTTGCACTTAATATTCGAACATCCACAGGAATTTCATTACATTCACCAACCGGTTTCACCGACTTTTCTTGAATGGCGCGCAGTAACTTCACTTGCATGGCCAAAGGAAGCTCTGCAACTTCATCAAGGAAAAGAGTGCCTCCGTTGGCGACCACAAATAACCCTTCTTTATCAGCATAAGCCCCAGTAAAACTTCCTTTCTTATGGCCGAAAAATTCGGACTCCATCAATTCCATGGGTATTGCACCACAATTTACTGGGATAAAAGGCTGATCGCATCGAGGCCCATTGGCATGAATCAATCGTGCAACCAATTCTTTTCCAACCCCTGATTGGCCAAAAATAAAGACCGGGGCTTGGCTTCTGGATAATTTATTGATGTTATTTCGTAATTCAACCATCACAGGGCTTTCACCCAGTAATAATCCATCATTTTGTAATGGTATTTTTTGCTTCATTCTCAAGGCAGTTTTGACCAGCGCCTTTAACACACTCAATTCCACTGGCTTTGAAACGTAATCAAATGCCCCTGCTTTCAAGCTATTCACCGCACTTTCGACATTGCCATAGGCTGTAATAACCGCAATGGGTAAGAGAGGCTTGTGTTTTTGCACGTAACGCACAATATCCAAACCATCACCATCCGCAAGCCGCATATCGGTTAAAACAAGCTCATAATGATTTGTATCAATATAATCAATGCCTTGCTGAAAAGTAGCCGCCACATCACTGATAAGCCCCATACGTGTTAATGTTAACGACAACAATTCACAAATATCAGGCTCATCATCAATCACCAACACACGCATGTTGCTCATAACTCTATCTCATGATTTTGGTTAAATATGATCTCAAAACAACACCCTTTTAACGTTTCAACAATCATCAACCTGGCATGATTGATTTCACAAAGATCTTTGGCAATAAATAATCCCATCCCTGTTCCTGTGGTAACAGTGGTAAAAAAAGGTTCAAACACATTGTTTAGTAATGCTTTAGGAATACCAGGTCCTGTATCACAAACAGATATCGAGATACGCATTCCCTTATGTTTCACCGAAATGATGATATGTACCTGACCTTGTTCATCTCGCCCATGCTGTATCGCATTATCACAAAGAATCACGAGTACTTGCTCTAACTGGCTTTTATCAAATGCTATTGTGTTTTTTTTCTTCACTGGAATCTCTAAAATCATGTCACAATCA